>CABSMB010000018.1 GCA_902478705.1 uncultured Collinsella sp.
GGTCGCCGACGAGCTGTCCGGCAATCTGGCCCTGGCCAAGTGCAACGTCGACGACAACCAGGACCTAGCCATGAAGTTTGGCGTCATGAGCATCCCCACGCTGATTGTCTTTAAGAACGGCGAGGAGGTCGACCGCTCGGTCGGCGCCCTACCCAAGGCAAGGCTTCAGGCACTGCTGGAGAAACATCTGTAATACGCTTGTTACTTGCCTGCCGTCCATGAGCGGTTTCGCACCGCTCGCCGGAGTGCCAAACGCAAGGCATGCGACCACGGATAGTATGGTAGACACAAACAGCCCCCAGTGAACGGGTGCGGGTCAGACGGACTCGCACCCGTTTTCTTATGCGGCGGCGCCCAAGGCGGGCGTAGTAGAATCTGAACCACCATTTCGCCCCGTACAAAAGGAGATTCCCATGCATGACGTCGGAATGAACATGAGCCAGCTTGCCATGAGCGTCAAGCAGGTCGACGACACCATTGAGCTCGCTCACGAGTGGAGCCATCAGCTGCTGCATGCGACCGAGAACTTTGACATGGAGCGCATTGGCGCCAAGCTCGAGGCCGCCATGTCTGCGCTGCACGAGGCGCACGATGCGCTCGAGGGCTACGAGGAGGCCATCGAGGCAGATCACAACTCCGTCGGCTCTGTGAAACTGGTGTAACGTGGCCGAGCACGAGCACAGTCACGGCGCGGACGCCGAGGCGAGCTGCCGCTGCAGCGGCCCCAGCTCCGAGCTGGTCCGTTTTTCGGTCACCGCGCCCGACGACCTGCTGCGCCGCTTTGACGAGCAGATTGCGCGCCGCGGTGACGTGGCCAACCGTTCCGAGGCCGTACGCGATCTGATTCGCGCCTCGATCGCCAAGGAGCAGATGCGCACGCCCGACGAGCAGGTCATCGGTTCGCTCACCATGATCTACGACCACCATACCGGCGATCTGACGCGCCGTCTGGACGAGGTGCAGCACGACTACACCGACGAGATTGTCTCGACCATGCACGTGCATCTGGACCACCACAACTGCCTGGAGATTCTGGCGCTCAAGGGTCGCGGCGAGCGTGTCTACGAGCTGGCGGACCGGTTGCTGGGGCTGCGCGGCGTTAAGCACGGCGAGCTCACCTGCGCCGCCACCGGGCAAAGCCTGGGACTGTAGCGGGATTTTCCGCAGCGCACCTGCCAAAAAGGGACAGGTTTATTTTGGCAGGTTTAGAAGTTTTACCTACCAAAATAAACCTGTCCCTTTTTGGTCGGTTTTGACGAGGGGAAGCCGCATGCGGCATGTGCATATTAATGTGACGGGCATTGTACAGGGCGTTGGCATGCGGCCGTTTGTGTATCGCGAGGCCATGGCGCATGGCATTTACGGCTGGGTGCTCAACGCGGGCGATGGCGTGCACATCGAGGCACATGCTTCGGGCGCGGCCGTCGACGGCTTTGTCGCCGCGCTGTCGGAACATGCTCCCGCGGCGGCTCGCGTTGAGCACGTCGAGGTTGCCGAGCTGGCGGCTGGCACTTGGGATGCCGCCAATGAACAGGGCTTTCGCATCGTGGCGTCGCAGGACCAGACCGCGCATACGACGCTCATCTCGCCCGATATCGCCACCTGTGACGACTGCCTGCGCGAACTGTTCGATCCCGCCGACCGACGCTATCACTACCCCTTTATCAACTGCACCAACTGCGGGCCGCGCTTTACCATCATCCGGTCGCTGCCTTATGACCGAGCGGCCACCTCTATGGATCGCTTCCCCATGTGCCCCGAATGCGCCGCGGAGTATGCCGACCCACTTGACCGGCGCTTTCATGCGCAGCCCGATGCCTGTTTTGACTGCGGACCGCATATTACCTGGCGCGAGGCGGCGGGCCGTATGGAGCTCGAAGGCTCGGGAGCGGCGCCGGCTGTCGGCAGTACGCGCGAAACCAGCGACGCCATTATTGAGCGATGTGTCGAGCTGCTGGCAAGCGGCGGCATTGTGGCCATCAAGGGACTGGGCGGATTCCATCTGGCATGCAACGCCGCCAATGAGCAGGCAGTAGTCGAGCTGCGCCGTCGCAAGCGCCGCAGCAACAAGCCGCTTGCCGTTATGGTGCGCAGCCTTGCCGACGCTGAGTGCCTGTGCCATGTCGATGATGCCGAGCACGACTTGCTGGCCGGCAGCATCCGCCCCATCGTGCTGCTGCGCCGGCGTACTGTTGGCGAGGGCGCTTCCCCCGACGCCCTCACGCTCGCACCGTCCGTCGCGCATGATCTGCCTGAGCTCGGCGTTATGCTCCCCTATGCCCCGCTTCAGCATTTACTGCTTGCAGCCGCCACGTCGCGCGGCATGCATGCGTTAGTCATGACCAGCGGAAACCTAAGCGAGGAACCTATCGAAACTGACGACGGCCTTGCCTGGGAACACCTCGTTGCCGCCGGCATTGCCGACGCACTACTCGGCAATGACCGTGCGATCCTCTCGCGCTATGACGACTCCGTGGTGCGCGTGGTCGATGGAGCCGTTATGCCCGTGCGCCGCGCTCGCGGATATGCGCCGCAGCCGTTGCCGCTGCCGGCACTCGATGCCGTCGCACCCTGCGTGCTCGCCTGCGGCCCGCAGCAAAAGGCAACAATCGCACTCACGCGCGAGGATGCGAGCGGAGCGTCGGCCTGTTTTGTGTCGCAGCATATCGGCGATGTCGAAAACGGCGCGACTTTCGATGCGTGGAACGCCGCACGCACGCGCTTGGAAGACCTTTTTGACTTGGCGCCCGCCGCGCTGGCCTCGTGGGCTCGGAGATGTTTATAAGAGACAGGGCCTGCGACTTGCCCCCCAGCTACCTGTCGAGCCAGTGGGCACGCGAACAGGCGCAGGAACAGGGCATGCCGCTTGTTGAGGTTCAACATCATCATGCGCATATCGCGAGCGTGATGGCCGAGGCCATCGCTGGGGGCCAGCTCGTGCCCGATGCACGTGTGCTTGGCATCGCCTTCGATGGCACGGGTGCCGGCACCGACGGAACCATATGGGGCGGCGAGTTTCTTGTCGCCGGCCTTGCCGATTTTGAGCGCGCCGCGCACCTGCGCACCTGGGCGCTGCCGGGCGGCGCCGCATCCGTGCGCGATGCCCGACGCAATGCCTTTGCCCTGCTGAGCGAGCTCGGCCTGCTCGAACACCCGGGTGCTGCGGGGCTCCTGGGCAGTCTCGATGAACAGACACGCAGCATCACGGCTACGATGATCGAGCGCAACATCAACAGCCCGCGCACGAGCAGTATGGGCCGCCTGTTTGACGCCGCAGCCGCGATTTTGGGCATCTGCGGACAGGCAACCTACGAAGGCGAACCCGCCATCGAGCTCGAAGCCGCCGCCTGGCGTGCACTCGCCGGCGAAATCGCCTCTTCTACCGATAGCCTGGCTGGGGCATCAACACCTGCCGACGGCTCCCCGATTTTGGATTCCCAGCCGCTTTTCGAGGCGCTTTTGAGCGGAATCGACGCCGGCGCGCTGGCTGACAGGCTCGCACTCGGCTTCCATAACGCCATTGCACGCGCATCGGCACGTATCGCAAGCGAAATCTGTGCTCGTGAGGGTATCGACACCGTCGCACTCTCGGGCGGCGTATTCATGAACCGACTTATGCTTCGGCTCCTCACGCGCGAACTCAAAGACGCAGGGCTTACTGTCTTGGTTCCCCATACCGTGCCCGTCAACGATGGCTGCATCGCCTACGGGCAGGCGGCCATCGCACGCGCTCGCCTCGCGCAGGTGGCGGTGCGATAGGCGGCTTGGCCAGCCCGTGCGCCACCGTCTCACAGGTGTAACGCGTTTGCTCGTGACCCCCGCGAGCGCTACCATCAACTGATAGATAATTAAGCGCCTATCCAGCGCAAAGCGTATAAAAGGGGAACAATATGTGCCTTGCCGTTCCCGGTAAAGTGGTCAAACGCGACGACGACCTTAAGGCGACCGTCGACATGATGGGCATTGAGCGCCCCGTTTCGCTGCGACTTGTGCCGACGGCGCAGGTGGGCGACTATATTCTTGTGCACGCTGGCTTTGGCATCCAGATTGTCGACGAGCAGGAAGCTCAAGAGACGCTCGAGCTCGTCAACGCCATGACCGAGCTGGTCGAAGAGGACCAGCTCGCCACCAACCCGGCCGAGGCATACTAGTGGCGGCGGCGCAGCCGGTTCGCTCCGGCATCGACTTTTCGGCATTTCGCGACCCCAAGCTGGCTCGCGAGCTCATCGACCGCATTCATGAGCTTGTCGGCGACCGCAGTATCAACCTTATGGAGGTCTGCGGCACGCATACCGTGAGCATCGGCCGCTATGGTTTTCGTTCCATTATGCCGGCGGGACTCAAGCTGCTGAGCGGCCCGGGCTGCCCCGTCTGCGTCACCGCCAACCGTGACATCGACCATGCAATCGCGCTTTCCAGTATGGACGGCGCCATCATCACCACCTTTGGCGACATGATGCGCGTGCCCGGATCGTCCACCTCGCTTGCCGCGCAAAAGGCGGCGGGGCGCGACATCCGCATCGTCTACTCGCCGCTCGACGCGCTCGATATTGCCGAGCAAAACCCCGACCGCCCGGTCATCTTTATGGGCGTCGGCTTTGAGACCACAACGCCCACCATCGCCGCCGCCATTCTGGAGGCCGATGCACGCGAGCTCCAGAACTTCTCGGTCTACTGCGCTCACAAGACCACGCCGCCGGCGCTGCGCGCGATCGCCAACGACCCCGAGACCACCATCGACGGTTTTATCCTGCCGGGCCACGTCGCCACCATCACAGGCCTGGCACCCTTTGGCTTTTTGGTTAATGAGTTTAGGACCCCAGGCGTGGTCACGGGATTTGAGCCGGTCGATATCTTGCAGGGCATCTGCATGCTGGTCCAGATGGTTGTCGAGGGCAGGCCCGCAATCGACAACGCGTACCGTCGCGGTGTCAACGTGGACGGCAACCCCGTGGCGCGCCAGCTGGTCGAGCAGGTGTTTGAGCCGTGCGACACCACATGGCGCGGACTGGGACCGATTGCCGACTCGGGTCTTTCCATCCGACCCGAATTCGTGCGCTTCGATGCCAGATCCCGCTTTGACGTACCCATTGAGCCGACGGTCGAGCCGCGCGGATGCCGCTGCGGCGACGTGCTCCGCGGGGCCATCACGCCGAGCGACTGCCCGTTGTTTGGCCACGCATGTACGCCCGAGCACCCCGTCGGTCCGTGCATGGTGAGCTCCGAGGGTAGCTGCGCGGCACACTTTAGATACCACGGCTAGCTCGGACGCACCCGCACGCTGGCACCACCCCCGATTGGAGTTTTCGATATGTCTCACACCGCCACCGATAGCACTGTCCTGCTGGGCCACGGCTCCGGCGGTCAGATGATGAAACGTATTATCGACGAGGTCTTTCTGGATGTCTTTGGGTCGCCCGAGCTGCTCGCGGGCAACGATGCCGGCGTCGCCGCGCTGCCCGCGAGCGGGCGCATCGCCATGTCGACCGACAGCTTTGTGGTGACGCCGCAGTTCTTCCCCGGCGGCAATATCGGCCGTCTCGCCGTATGCGGAACCGTCAACGACGTCGCGACCTCGGGCGCCAACGTGCGATATCTTTCGTGCGGCTTCATCCTCGAAGAGGGCTACCCTATGGACAAGCTGTGCCAGATTGTGCAGACCATGGCCGAGACGGCGCGCGAGGCAGGCGTGGCGATTATCACCGGCGACACCAAAGTGGTCGAGCGCGGCGGGGCAGACGGCGTCTACATCAATACCGCGGGCGTGGGCGAGGTGCCCGCGGGCGTGGCGCTCAGCGGCGCAAACTGCCAGCCCGGCGATGTCATCCTGGTATCGGGCACGCTGGGCGACCATGGCATCGCCATCATGAGTCAGCGCGAGGGTTTGGCATTCTCCAGCGCCATTGAGAGCGATGCCGCGCCGCTCAACCACCTGATTGCCGACGTGCTGGCCGCCGCCCCCGGCACGCGCTGCTTCCGCGACCCCACGCGCGGCGGCCTGGCATCCACGCTCAACGAGTTTGCCCAGGCCAGCGGCGTTGCCATGGAAATCGACGAGGATGCCGTGCCCGTGCGCCCCGACGTGCAGGCGGCATGTGAGATGCTCGGCTACGATGTGTTGCAGGTTGCCAACGAGGGCAAGATGGTCGCCGTAGTGCCGGCCGAGCAGGCCGATGCCGCGCTGGCGGCCATGCGCGCCGCCCGCTACGGCGAGAACGCCGCCATCATCGGTCGCGTGATGCCGCTTGCCGAAGGCGCTCGCCCCGCCGTACGCGTGCGCACCGGCTGGGGCTCGACCCGCATCCTCGACATGCTCGTGGGTGAGCAGCTGCCGAGAATTTGCTAGCGGCAAAGGTGGTCGGGCGGCGCGGCCCGATACACGGCAGTCAAAGATGTTCAGATTTCAGACATGCCCGACACGCCAGCCCAGTATCATGGGGTGCGTTCTATAACCCAAACGGCGGGAGCACCCATGGCAGCAGCTTTTTCCCATGTGATCTTTGATTTGGACGGCACCATCCTCAACACGCTCGAGGACCTGGCGGCCGCCGGCAACCATACCTGCGAGATGCACGGCTGGCCCACGTTTGCCGTGGACGAGTACCGCTACAAGGTGGGAAACGGCATGCTTAAGCTGGTCGAGCGCTTTATGCCCGCCGAATACGCGGGCGATGGGCGCATGTTTGAGCAGACGCTCGCCGAGTTTAGGGCTTATTACGGCGAGCACAAGGAAGACCACACCGCCCCCTACGCCGACACGATCGAGATGCTCGACCGCCTGCGCGCTGCGGACGTTCAACTTGCCGTGCTCACCAACAAGGATCACATTTCGGCCGCCCCGCTTATCGAGAAGTACTTTGGCTCCGAGCGCTTTGCGCTGGTGCAGGGCCGCGTGGACGCGTTTCCGCCCAAGCCCGAGGCGCCCGTCACGCTGCATGTGATGGAAGAGCTGGGCGCCGACCCGGCAACCACACTCTACGTAGGCGATTCGAATGTCGATGTCCTGACCGGCCACAATGCCGGCCTTAAGAGCGCCGGCGTCACCTGGGGCTTCCGCGGTCGCGCAGAGCTGGAGGCCGCCGGCGCCGACTACGTGGTGGACACCCAGGACGAACTCGCGGCGCTGATCTTGGGCGAGTAACGAAACCGACGCGCTGCGCAGTCGCGGCGATTATGCCGCGCGGAAAGCGCGTCCCGTTTTGACGCCTCAAACTGGGACACGCTTTCCGGTTGAGCCCCATCAGGGAAACGGCATCCCGTTTTGGAGCAATATTCCGGGTCGCACTTTCCGCAACCCACCCCATCCGGAAACCGCGACCCATTATTCGCCCAAAAACCGGGTCGCATTTTCCCGAGCGCCCGAGATGCAACAGCCGTCCCCTTTGCACCCGCAAGGAGTGTCCCCAAGTGCCGCAAGAGTGTCCCTTTTGACTAGTCATTTAAGAACGTCCCCAATGACTACCATGGCAACGTCGCAGGTAGAGGACGGGCAGCGAGCGACATCCAGGCCGAACAAGTTGGCATGAAAAAGGCGAGGCATAGACCTTCTGGTCATGCCTCGCCTTTTGAATGACAAATTGTCGTCCTGGGCGGCGCGCAGCGTCAACTGGTTACGCGGTTCGTAGAACCGCGTAACTCCCCTAGCTCATCATGGCGTTCATCATTTCGTTGGTTGCGGAATCGTCGGCGGACCACTCGCCGTCGTCATTGCAGGAGTACTTGAAAGTGACCGTGGTGTCCTTGGTCTTGGCAGCCTTGGTCACGTCGACCATAACCTGACCGGCCATCTTGTACAGCTCGTCATCGGAAGGCATCGAATCGAGTGCGGTGACCTTCTCCTGGTACTGGGTGGCAAAATCCTCAACGATCTGATTCATGGACTTGCAGGTGATGGTGACCTCGGCAGTTGCGGTGCCCTTGTCCTCGTCGACCGTCACGTCGCCGATCTTGTAGTCAAAGCCCTCGAGATAGCTCTTGGCGTACTCCTTGGGATCGATGCCCAGCTGCTCGAACTCGTCGCCCGAGGCCTCTTCCAGGCCGGCGAGGAAGTCGTCGCCACCGTTCTTGACCTCGTCAAACTGCGTCGTAAGATCCTCGGTGATGAGCTCCTCAACCGAAGGGCCTCCGCAGCCAGAAAGCACAACCACGCACGCGACCAAAACAGCCATCAGGGGCGCAAGCAGCAGCTTCTTCTTCATGACATTCCTCCCAACAAGCGGCACCGCGCTTCCCAACACAGTGCACGTCGTAACAATAAGGCCATACTAGCCGCTAACGAACACCCTCGGCAAAGCAAAGGCGCGGTCGGCTCAATTTAACGTCCGAACGGTTTGCCGGTCCGCTCAACGTGCAATAAAACGCATCCGGACCGTGCAATAAAAAAGGGTGACCGGATAACCCGACCACCCCAAAACACCCTATGGATGCCGCAGCTTACTTGCGGACAACCTTGACGATGGCGTCGCCGGCGGCGACAGCGGAGTCAGCCTCGACGGCGAGCTCAACATCGGCAAACTCGGCGGTATTGGACACAGCCACGACGACGCAGTCCTTGTAACCGGCAGCGGCGATCTTGGCGCGGTCGATCTTGAGCATGGGCTGGCCGGCCTTCACGACATCGTCGGCCTTGACGAAGCCCTCGAAGCCGTCGCCGTTCATGTTGACGGTATCGACGCCAACGTGCACCAGGACCTCGATGCCGCTATCGGACTGCAGGCCCACGGCGTGACCCATGGTGACGGTCACCTTGCCGTCGCAGGGAGCGTAGACCAGATCGTCCTCGGGCCACACGGCGCAGCCCTTGCCCAGGACCTCGCCACCAAAGACGGGATCGGGCACGTCAGCCATCTTGATGACCTTGCCCTTGACGGGCGAGCACAGCACGTCGGCGCCGGCAGAAGCAGAGATGGAGGCAGGAGCAGCGGCAGCCGCGGGCTCAGCCTTCTTCTTGAACATATCAAACAGACCCATATGTTTTCTCCTCTTGATTAAGCGCAACGTTATGCGCATGCCTATGGTGATTATAGTGCCAAATGGCCCAAATTCTAAGGTGAGGGCTCGAATCGCGAGCGCCTACCAACGCCTTTGTCCCATCGGCGCCCGTTTTGTTGATTAACCCTCGATAAGCCCCAGGCGCACGAAGGCGTTCCAGATGCCGCCGTCGTCGACATCGGTGGTCACGTAGTCGGCGGCCGGTCCGGCGTTCGGCAGAACGCCGGAACCCAATCGCCGGAACTCAATTAATCCAAGCCCTCAACGCCATTGGACTTGATGATCTTCTGGTATGCGAAGAAGCTGTCCTTGCGGCGACGCTCGTAGGTGCCGGTGCCGTCGTCGTACTTATCGACATGGATGAAGCCGTAGCGCTTGCGCATCTCGCCGGTGCCGGCGGACACCAGGTCGACGGGGCCCCACCAGGTGTAGGCGATCAGATCGACACCGTCGGCGACGGCCTCGCCCATGGCCTTGATGTGGCTCTGCAGGTAGGCGATGCGGTACGGATCGTGGATGGAGCCGTCCTCCTCGACCTCGTCGTAGGCGCCCATGCCGTTCTCGACCACCATCAGCGGAATCTCGTAGCGGGCGTAAATCTCGTTGAGGGCGATGCGCAGGCCCAGCGGGTCGATCTGCCAACCCCAGTCGGTGGACTCCAGGTAGGGGTTCTTGCCGCCGAAGGTCATGTTGCCCTCGGTCATCTCGTGGTCCTTGTGCGTGCCCACGGTGCCGGACATGTAGTAACTAAAGGTATAGAAGTCGACCTTGCCGTCGGCGATATCCTGCAGGTCGCCGTCCTCCATCGCAAGCTCAACGTCGTTCTCGGCCCAGAAGCGCTTGGCGTAGAACGGATACTTGCCGCGCACCTGCACGTCGGAGCAGTACCAGTTCATGGAGTTCATCTGCTGCTGCGTGGCGAACACGTCGACCGGATCGCACGTGGCGGCGTAGGAGAGGATGAAGCAGTCCATGTTGCCCATCTTGAACTGCGGGTAGTGCTCATGGGCGTAGCGCACGACGCGGCCGCTGGCGACAAACTGGTGATGCAGGGCCTGGAAGCGCTGCTGGGCGGTGGTCTTGATGGCGCTCGCCGGGCCCTCGAAGCCCTGGATCAGGCCGGTCTCCATCATGGCGCCCATGTCCATGGTGCCGCAGTTGATCTCGTTGAAGGTGAGCCAGAACTTGACCTTGTCCTGATAGCGGTCGAAGACGGTCTGGCAGTACTTCTCAAAGAAGCCGATGAGCTCGCGGCTTGCCCAACCGTTGTACTTCTCGACCAGGTGATAGGGCATCTCGTAGTGCGAGAGGGTCACGAGCGGCTCGATATTGTGAGCGCGCAGGCAGTCGAAGACGCGATCGTAGAAGGCGAGGCCGGCCTCGTTGGGCTCGGCGTCATCGCCGTTGGGGAAGATACGGCTCCAAGAGATGGACATGCGGAACATGTTGAAGCCCATCTCGGCGAACAGCGCGATGTCCTCCTCGTAGTGATGGTAGAAGTCGATGCCGTCATGGTTGGGATAGAAGCGGCTGGGGTCGATGTCGATCGTAATCTGACGCGGCTCCTTGTAGCTGCCACCCAGGAAGTGGTCGTCGACGGAAGCGCCGCGGCCGTCCACGTTCCAAGCGCCCTCAAACTGGTTGGCGGCGGTGGCGCCACCCCAATAGAAACCCTCGGGGAACTTGATGTTTGCCATAAGCATCTCCTTTGCATCGCTGGTCGATAAGCCGAGTATCGCCCACGCGGGAGACATGCGGAGGCGGGGGCGCCAAACCCGACACTTCTTTTCGCACCCGCTGCCTGCCGTGGTCCCGCCCCTGACACTTCCTGATACCTGTCAAAAAGGGAAAGGTTTATTTTGGTCGGTTTTATCTGGGCAAACGCTGGCGATAGGCAGCCGGCGTGCAGCCATAGCGCTCGGCAAACTTTTTGTAGAAGAAACTCATGTTGGCGTAGCCCGCCTCGCGCGCGGCTGCCTCTGCCGTGGAGCCGGCATCGAGCAGCGTCGCCGCGCGCGCCAGGCGGCTCTCCTGCACCAGCTGCATAAACGTGCGACCCGTCTGCCGCTTGAGCAGCGCACTTGTGTAGTTGGGACTCAGGTGCAGATGCTCGGCCACATCCTGGAGCGTGCAGTCGCGGGCGTGGCGCTCTATGTAGCCCACAGCAGCGGCCGCTTGCGCCGAGGGCAGCGCGGGTGCGTCCGCCTGCAGCAGCGCGGCTTCGTAGCTTTGCATGAGCTCGACCAGCAGCAGCTCGAACAGCCTCGAGACAATCTGGGGGCTCGCGGCGGTGGGATCCAGGCGCTCGCACAGCATCTCCTGCATGTGGCGGCGCACGCGGCGGCTGCCGCCCGTGTGGAAATGCACGTGACCGCGGTGGTCGGTTTCATCATTGAGGGCGTTGAGCAAAAAGCTCGAGACCGCGCTTGTGGGCGAAAGGCTTTGCTCCAGGCTACGGCGCAGCATTGGCCGCGAAATGATGACGCTCAGCATAATGTCGTGCTCGCCGAGCCCGCCTACGGCATGCGGGCAGGCGGCATCGAGCAGGAGGACCTCGTTTTGAGCAAGCGTGAGCGCCGCACCGTTGACGATTTGCGGCGCCCGTCCTCGATAGACATAGCTGATTTCGACATAATCGTGCACGTGTTCCGGCACAGGATTGAAGCGCGAGTTGCGAACAATCGATAGACCCTCGGGCATGCCCTCTTGATGCAGGACGAGCGTTGGGTTGCCGATTTTACGGACATGTCGACCATCGGCATCCGCCTGATTGCCTCGGCCGAGTGCATCATTCCAGTCGTAATGGACGCCCGCGCGATAGGCGCGCTCGCCCATATGACCCAATCCGCTGTCAAGAGCCACAATGGCCCCGCC
>CABSMB010000019.1 GCA_902478705.1 uncultured Collinsella sp.
CCTGCTGAGCCCGAGTCTGCGGAGCCCCAAGGCGTCCCGAGCTTTGACGACGAGCCGCAGATGCCAATCGATACCGAGGGCGCGGTCGTCGAGAACCACGAGGCCCCCGCGGCCGTCTTTGGCGGTGCGGCAACGGCTCCGTCCGGCTCGGCGCACGAGGGCAGCCTGCCGCTCGTCGATGGCGCCGGCGAAGACCCGGCCGCCACGGTGGCCATGCCGGTTGCGCCTCAGGAGTAGGCTCACTCGCTTATCACCATCATGTACCTGCGCCTTTACCGTACGCAGATGAGCGTGACGGCAAGTGTTGCGCTGCGGGTATAATGGACAGCATTCAAACGGTGGGCATCGAGGTGCCCGCAGGAGAGGAATGATCATGGGAAAGACTTTCAGCTTTGTCTCCGGTGCGCTCTTTGGTGCTGCCGCCGGCGCTATCATCGGCGTTGCTCTGGCCCCGCGCTCGGGTGCCGAGACCCGCGCCATGGCCGCCGATATCGCCAACGATGCCTGGGACAACATGCGTGACACCTACGAGCACAGTGCCGAGGAGGCTCGTGCCGCGGTCAACGACTTTGGTCCGATGGTCGACGCCAAGACCGATGACCTGCGCGCCAAGGTCGACCTGGCCCGCGAGCGCATGGACCAGCTTCGCGAGCAGCTCAACGATGCCATCTCGGGCGGCAACGTGACGCCCGCTGCCGACGTCGTGGTCGAGAACGTCACTGAGGCCGACACCGAGGCCACGGAGCCCTCGACTGAGGCATAATGCGCGCAGGGGATTTTGTCGGCGTCAAGGTTTATCGTAAGCCTGCCGAAGACAAGCGCACCAAAAAGGACGGCACGCCGCGCAGCCCTAAAAAGCTCGGCAAGATTCACTTTCCGGTCTTTACCCCGGGCGGCACGCGCGTGGTGGGCTTTATGGTTCGCCAGTCCGATATCGCGGGTATGATCGAGCGCCCCGACCGCTTTGTGGCGCTCGATGCCATCGGCGTCTATGAGGGCGCTGTCGCGGTCGACGACGTCAAGGGCACCTACGATGCCGCCGCGGCCAAGCGCCTCGATATCAACCTGGACGATTGCATCATCTGGGTTGGCATGGACGTGCGCACGGAATCGGGCGATGTCGTGGGTTACTGCTCGGACGTTGAGTTCAAGCCGCGCTCGGGTATTGTGCAGATGTTCTACGTGACCGCCGGTGCCGCTTCGAGCGTGCTGGTGGGCGACACGCAGGTGCCGCCGACGATGCTGCGCGGCTACGAGAACGGTGCGATGATTGTCTCGGACGAGGTCAAGGCGCTCGGGTATTCGGGCGGCGCGGCCGCCAAGGCTGCCGAGGCCAGTGTCGTGGTAGGCGATAAGGTCAAGAAGGGCGCCAAGGTGCTCGATGACAAGGGATCGGTCGCCGTGGACAAGGGCAGTCGTGCACTGGGCAAGCAGCTCGGCAAGACGCGCGGTATGTTCAAGGCCTTTAAGGACGAATATCAAAAGGCGAGCGGGGGCTCGTCAAAAGCTAGCAAATAGCGACGTACCAAATGATGGGAGGCGAGCCGGAGACATGTTGCTCCGGCTCGCTGTGTTTATGGGGGAGGGCACATGCGCCAAAACGGATCTAACTTAAATGGGCGCTCGGGTGCGCGTCCGACGGCGCGCCGCGACCTGGGGCAGCTGCCCAGCGGTCAGCGTCGGCGTCGCCGTAAGCCCGGTGCGATGTACCTCAACCATAGCCGTGGGTTTAGCGATCGCAGCGCGCGCATCGGCAACGGGCGCTCGCCGCGCCGACCGTCCCGTCTGCCCTATGCGCTCATCGCCGTGGGTTGTGCGCTCGTGCTGTTTATCGCTGCCGTCGTGGGCTACGTCAACCGCAGCGTGGACGTGGAGCTCAACGGCCAAAAGACCGCGGTGCGCGTGGGCTCTACGTTGCAGAATCTTATCGACGATCAAAGCCTGACCGAAACGTACGACGCCGGCGATCTGCTGGCCGTCGACGACAGCGTGCTCAAGCGCCATGGCGGCGAAAAGCTGTCGGTGAAGGTCGACGGCAAGCGCGTGAAGCAAGGCAAATGGGATAGTCACGAGCTTACGGGTGGCGAGAAGGTGACGGTCAAGGACGGCCGCAACGCGTACGAAAAGCACGAAGTCCAGGCCACGACTATCGAGCCAAAGCTTAAGGTCGAGGGCACGGGTGCCATTGAGTATGTCAAAACCTGGGGCGTTCAGGGCCGCTCCGAGGTATGGGTCGGCGAGCGGTCGGGCAAGACGCAGGACCGTGGCGAGGTCGTGCCCGCCACCGACTGCGTAGTCGAGTGCGCAAGTGTGGCGCCCAAGGGCAACGAAAAGTACGTGGCCCTGACATTTGACGAGGGTCCGAGTGGCGCGACCAAGCAGATTTTGCAGGTGCTCAAGGAAAAGGGCGTTACGGCGACGTTCTTCCTTTCGGGCGATGCCGCGGAAGCCTCGCCCGCTACTGCCAAAGCGATTGTCGATGCCGGGTGCGAGATCGGCTCCAACAGCTACAGCGATGATTCGCTCAAGGGCGAGGATCGCGAGACGGTGCGCAAGCAGATCACGAAGGGCACCGAGGCGATTAAGTCGGCGACCGGCGTCGAGACGATGCTTTTGCGTGCCCCCTACGCCGCGTTTGACGAGCAAAACTGGATCGACTCGATGGACCTGGTGTCCGCCGTGGTTTCGTGGAATATCGATTCGGGCGACTGGCTGCTCAACGGCGCTGACGAGCAAGTATCGACCGTGCTCGATTCGGTGACGCCGGGCAATATTGTGCTGCTCACCGATAGCGATGAGTGCGCCGAGCAGACGCTCGAGGCGCTGCCGCAGATTATCGACGGCCTTGTCGCCGACGGCTACAAGATCGTGACGCTCAGCGACCTGGTCAAGACGGACATGGCATTGAGCAAAAAGCTCACCTCGCTCACCAAGGTTTCCATGCCCAAAAACGCCGTGTTCCCCCAACTCCCCGAGGACGACGACACCGCAGAGTAGTCATGTAAGAACGTCCCCAATGACTATGTCACGGATACGTCAGTGTTTGGTATGCCTGCAATGTGCAGCGCATAAATTCGGTGCCGCAGCGCGATGCTGATGCTATAGTTACTGCGGTTAATGAGGGTCAAGAGAAAGGTTACAGGTGAAATCCAAACCTCGACCATACAGTCGATGACCCCATGCAGGTGCTTTCTGCGCGTGCACGGGGTGTGAGCGTCGAGCGGCGTGCCGCCCGCGCATGCGTATACATGTCTAAAAGTCCACGGATTGCGTGCCGGCATGGTCACGCGGTCCGCAGGAATAATGATGGGGAGCACCATTGAATTATCTGAGTGAGATGCTCAAATTGCCGGTCTTGGACGTCGATGGCGAAAAGCTCGGCGTTGTGAACGATTTTGGCATTGCAACCGGCGAAGTTTTTCCGCACGTGACGTCGCTCGCGTTCCGTGGTCCCGGCAAGACGCCGTTTATGATCAGCTGGCGCAAATGGGTCGACCGTATCGACGAGACGGGTGTACACCTTAAGACGTCGGCCACCGAAATCCGTTTTTCGTACCTGCAGCCGACCGAGCTGTTGCTGGCGCGCGATGTTCTCAACAAGCAGATTGTCGACACACAGGGCATGAAGGTCGTGCGCGTCAACGACATCAAGTTCTCCATGTCGGGCGAAAATCAGCTGCGCCTGCTGGGTGCCGAGGTCGGTGCCCGCGGTCTGCTGCGTGCAATCAGCCCCGCGCTCGAGCACGTCGTCGAGGGCTTTATGAAGCACCTGGGCAAGCCGCTCAGCGAGGACATTATCGCCTGGTCTTATATGGACCTGCTCGATCGCTCGACTAAAAACATCCAGCTCTCGGTGTCGCACAAGACGCTTGGCGAGCTGCATCCTGCCGACATCGCTGACATCATCGAGCAGCTCGACCCGCGCCTGCGCGCGCAGGTGTTCGCGCAGCTCGATACGGCACAGGCCGCCGAGGCCATCTCGGAGTTCGATGACGACGAGCTCATGACCGAGATGCTCGAGGGCCTGTCCGATACCGACGCATCGTCGATGCTGGCCATGATGGACCCGGACGATGCTGCCGACCTGATCGACGAGCTCGATTATGAGAAGGCCGAGAAGCTCCTGCGCCTGATGGGCGTCAAGGAGGAGAAGGCGATTCGTAATCTGCTGGGCTACGAGGACAACACCGCCGGCCGCATCATGACCTCGGAGTTTGTCTCGCTGCCCGCCACGGCGACGGTCGGCGATGCCATCGAGGCGATTCGCAAGCTCGACGAGGACTTTGAGAGCGTCTATTACGTCTATACCGAGGATCCGAGCGGCATGCTGACGGGCGTGCTTTCGCTGCGCACGCTGATCGTGGCCGACCGCGACGCCACGCTGGGCCAGCTCGCCTATCGCGATCTGGTCTACGTGTCGCCCGACGAGGACCAGGAAGACGTGACGGACGAGATGACCAAGTACGACCTGGTTGCCATCCCTGTCTGCGACGAGAACCGTCATATCCTGGGTATCGTGACCTTCGACGACGCCATGGACGTAATCGCCGAGGAGCATCAGGAGGACCTGCAGATCGCCGGTGTCGGCTCGGGCGATAGCGCGTCGGACGACTCGACGAACGTGCTCAGCTGGTTCGTGCATCGTCAGTACTGGGTCGTCGTGTGGGGCATCGCCTCGTGCATTATGGCGACGGTGCTGGGGACGGCGCTGGGCTCCGCGCATCTGGTGGTGTTCCCCATGTGCGCCATGCCGCTCGTGCTGCTGGCTGCCTCGCGCATGGTGTCGTTCGTCAAGAACTACTTCCTCGAGTACGACGGTCACGACGACGAGCCCAAACCGTACCTGGGATTCTTCTTCCAGAGCACGGGCATGGGCCTGATCCTTTCGCTTGTTACTTACCTGTGCGCGCAGCTGGTGCGCACCGCTGCGTTCCCCGATGCCTCTATGTTTGAGGAGCAGCTCTTTACCGGCTGCTTTAACATTGCCGCCATCATCTGCCTGGTGGGCAACATGAGCGCCGTGATTTACCTGATGGTGCTGTTCTGGCGCGATGAGCACGACCTTAACACGTCGGGTACCGCCATGAACGTCATCGCCGTCATGATCTCGTGTGTGGCGTACTGCATCGCCGCGGTGCTGCTCACCATGTCGGTCATGGGATAGGTGGTCGCGTGCAAAACACGAAGCAAAAGGCGAGCACCAAGCAAAAGCTGACCATTGCGGCCATCTTTGGCGCTATGGGCCCCGGTCTGTTGGCGGCGCTTTCGGGTAACGACGCCGGCGGCATCGCCACGTATTCCAGCGCGGGCGCCAGCTATGGCTATAAGATGCTCTGGATGCTTCCCGTCATGACCGTGCTGCTTATCGTGACGCAGGAGACCGCGGCGCGCTGCGGATGCGTCACGGGTAAGGGCCTGGCGTCGCTCATTCGCGAGCGCTTTGGCGTGCGCAAGAGCGTGCTGGCCATGGCGGCGCTGCTGATTGCCAACACAGCCGTGACCATTTCGGAGTTCGCGGGTATCGCGAGTGGTCTTGCCCTGTTTGGCGTGCCGGCGAGCATTTCGGTGCCGCTCGTGGCATTGCTGGTTTGGATGCTTACCATGTCGGGCAGTTTCCAGCGCATCGAGAAGATTTTGTTGCTGGTAAGCTGCGTGTTCGTGACCTACATCGTCGCCGCGTTTATGGCCGGCCCCAACTGGGGTGAGGTCGCGGTCGACTTGGTCGTCCCCAATATTCAAAACGACCCCAGCTACGTGTCGCTCGTGGTCGCAACGATCGGTACCACCATCGCACCGTGGATGATCTTCTTGGCTCAGAACAACGTGGTCGATAAGAATGCGGGCGAGGACGACATCGTGCTGCAGCGTATTGATACCGTGAGCGGCTCGATCGCTGCCGATATCATTGCGGGCTTCATTATCATCACGACCGGTACGGTGCTGTTCCCGGCGGGTATTCAGATTAGTGATGCCGCCGATGCCGCCCGCGCGCTGGAGCCCATCGCGGGTCAGTGGTCCACGGTGTTGTTTGCCTCGGGCCTGGTCGCAGCGAGCTTTTTGGCTGCCTGCGTGCTGCCGGGCGTTACGTCGAGTGCCATCTGCGAGGCATTTGGTTGGGAACGAGGCGCCGATCGCAGCTGGGACGAGGCCCCGGTCTATCGCGGCATCATTACGGCCATCATCGGCATTTCTGCCGTGTTGGTGCTCATGCCCGGCGTCGATTTGTTCCAGATTATGATGACCTCGCAGGTCATCAACGGCGTGCTGCTGCCCGTAGTTTTGGTATTCCAGGTGGTTATCGCGGCGGATCGCCACATTATGGGGGCCAACCGCAACGGTCGCGTGTGGAACGTGCTCACGTGGGCGACTATCGGCGTGATTACGGTGCTGACGGTCGTCATGTTTGTGCTGCAAGCGATGGGCTACAGCGCGTAGCGCCTCTTTTGGGTTTCGAGCGGGCCGCGGCCATGGGCTGCGGCCTCTTTTTTGCCCGCTACAGGGGGTCAGTTATATAACGATGGGCAAAAAATGCCAAATATGAGTACTGTTGCTAGACTGATGACATTTACGGCCAAGAAGATAATGAACATAACCTATAGTATGTTCATTAAAATTGGCTCCAATACACCTTAAACAAGTCAGGTTGGCTGCTTTAGGGGGTTGTAGGGGTTGCTCGGACGTCATTTTGGGTGGTTTTGCCTGCTACTAAAATGGTAACAGTACTCATATTTGCCCTTTTTTGCCCACAGACCTTTGAGGTTGCGGCGAAAAGGGCTTGTTTTGATTGTTTGGGGCAGGCGCGAGGCGCGGAAACGATGCCTGGAGCGGCGGAGCGGCTTGAAATTCATCTCTAGAGGTCTTCATTGGCTGCGCCAGAAGTGCCTCAAGGTGCCGGTGCAAAAGGAGCGTCCCTAACTGCCGCAGGGGGCGTCGGCCACGGCCGACGCCCCCTGCGGGTGGAAGCAGATTTGGCCGCGTGTTACTTGTCGGTGCCCAGCTTGTGTGGTTTGTAGGCGAGGGCATTGACGAGTGCGTCGGCGGCGGATTTGACGGCTGCCGGCTGCGGATCGTTGACGTGGTCCTCGGGGTGCACGGGCAGGTCTTTCTTGACCGCATCGTGGATCAGGTTGAGGTATTCGGTCACGCCGGTGGTCGACAGGTGCGTGCCGTCGCCGTCGAACAGGTCGTTGCGGTTGGCGCTGTACCCGTACCAGTCGACAACGCGTACATTCTTGTAGCGCGTGGCGGCGTTGGCGATGGCCTGGTTCGTGGACCCGACCCACGGCTGCGGGCTACGCGTGTTTACAAACACGACAATGCGCTGCTCGCCGGCGTCGGCCATGATCGCGTCGACCTGGGCGTCCGTTACCAAACCGTTGGTGCCCAGGGCAAAGACCACGATCTTGCCGGCAAGGTTCTGCTGGATATAGCCCTCAAATGTCGCGCGGCCAGCATCAAACTGGCGGCCCTTTTCGGCATCGATATGGCTGTGCGGGAACACGCCGTCAAAGGAATCAACGGCGCGCAGCGACACGGAGTCACCGATCATCAACAGGTCGTAGGAGCCATCGGGGAAGCCGTCGTTGTCCTTGTCGGTGTCGTCGGCCGCCTGCTGGTCGGTGGGCGCGGTGTTTTTGGCTTCCTTGTTCAGAACTTCGGCGCCCTCGCCGCTCAGCGCAGACGTCTCGGGCACAAAAATCAGGCCGCCCAGTGCAACGACCAACACGACAGCGCAGGCCGCGCAGACAGGGACGTGCGCGCGAGCCCAGTTGGCGGGCGTGGTGGTGCCATCGCGGAATTCGGCGACGGTGCGGCCGAAGGCGCCCTTCCTAAACGGCGTTTCGATAAAGCGATAGGAGCACTCGGCTACGGCGACCACCAGCAGCACCTGCAAAATGTACTGCCACCAGGGCGTATCGTTGATGTTGGCGACCGGGTTCATGAGCAACAGCAGCGGATAGTGCCACAGGTAGATGCTGTACGAGCGCTTGCCGACCCACACGAGCGGCTCGGCTGACAGCGCGCGGGCAACCATTCCCTGGGGCTGCACGCATGCCGCAATAACCATGAGCGTGAGGATGGAGCATAACAGCGTGCCGCCGCGATACTGGAACGCGGTGTAGCCGTTGGTGAGCGCGACCATGGCGGCAAGGCCAACCAGACCCACGACGCCCAACACATCGATAGATGCGGGCGAGGACCAAAAGCGCACGAGGGCGCTCGGCTGTGCCGGAGCGGTCTCGGCTGCTTCGCCGGCCTTCTCGCCAGACTTGCCCTCGGCGTTCTTGCCGTGCTTGGCGGCGCCAGCCAGGCGATTGAGCCCCAAACGATGAGCGAGACGCACTGGCGCCAGGTCGCGATCGGGGATAAAGGCCATCCAGGCACCCAGCAGTAGCGAGAACACGCGGGTGTCGGTGCCGTAGTACACGCGGCTGGGGTCGGCGGCAGGGTTGTAAAGCGCCATCATGGCGAGGGCAGATGCCGCGGCAAGGCCCAGAACCACGCGGCGCGTGTTGGGCTTGCTCACATGCATGGATACCATGGCAAACAGCAGTGGCGGCCAAATCAGGTAGAACTGTTCCTCGATGGCAAGCGACCAAAAGTGCGTGAGCGGCGAGGGGTCGCCCAGGGCATTGAAGTACGAGACGTTTTGGGCAATCTGCCACCAGTTGTTGAAGAACAGCAGCGACGGCAAGATGTCGGGGCGCATCTTGGTGAGCATCACGTGGTTAAAGATGGTGCACAGCGCGCAGGTCACGAACACTACCGTTACCACGGCGGGGACCAGGCGACGGATGCGGCGAATCCAGAAGCTCTTAAGGTCGATGCGGCCGGTCTTAGCGACTTCGTTGAGCAACAAGCGCGTGATCAGATAGCCCGAAAGTACAAAGAAGATCGTGACGCCGAGCAGGCCGCCCTGAGCCCACGTGAGGTTGAGGTGATAGAGCACCACCGCGACGACGGCGAGCGTACGCAGACCGTCGAGGGCGGGAATGTAGCGGGACTTGGGACGAGCGGGCGCCTGTTCTTTTGCGGCGCTGTTGGTGCGGGCGTTCTTGTTGGTGGGCGTTCGATGCGGGACCGGGCCGCGTCGCGACTCGCCGGTGCGGCGGTCGGCGCGCGGGCGTTCGTGCGGCGCCTGGTTATCGGGCGCGCGGCGCGGTCCGCGTGGGCTCGATGGTGGGAATTGTTCCATACAACATCATCCAATGACGAGAATAATCAGCACATATTCATTGTAGCTGCCTGCTCCTGTGAATGCTTGCTGCTGGCGCAACCTCAAGGGCGTGTTCACATCAAAGTGAACTAAAGTTATAGAGGTGCGAGGGCGCACGATCGACGGCCGACGGTGGGCATAAGGCCCGCAGATGAGGAGGTTCCCATGGCAGATCGCGGCATCGTTGCGGTGTTCGGCAGCATGAACATGGACCTTTCGGTGGCGTGCGAGCGCATGCCGCGCGCGGGTGAGACCGTCGGTGGCAGCGGTTTTATCACCAACGCCGGTGGCAAGGGCGCTAACCAGGCCGTCGCCGCCGCGCGCATGGGTGCGCGCACGTGCATGATTGGCGCGGTCGGCCGCGACGCGTTCGGTGCATCGCTCGTGGCGGGGCTCCAAGATGCTGGCGTGGACTGTGACTTTGTGGCGCGGCGCGACGACGTGGAGACGGGCACGGCGACCATCATTCGCTGCGAGGGCGACAACCGCATCGTGCTGTCGCCGGGCGCCAACCATGCACTCGCGGGCGAGGACGTTGCCTGCGCGCTGGGGCGTCTGGTGGCCGATGGGCTCGACGGAGACGCCAGCGATATTGCCCCGGCTGCCGGAAGCGTCTTTATCGCCCAGGGCGAATGTGACCTTGCAGCGACTGCCGAGGCGCTTTTCTGCGCTCACGAGCTGGGGTTCTATACGGTCTTTAATCCAGCGCCTGCCTGTGAGTTGCCTGCGGAGGCCTGGCCTGCGGTCGACTTGGTCTGCCCCAACGAGACTGAGTGCCAGGTTCTGACGGGTATCCTGCCCAAGGACGATGAGAGCTGCGCCGCGGCGCTCAATGCCCTGCTCGCCAAGGGTGCTGGAGCTGCGGTCATCACGTTGGGCGGCGCCGGCTCGGTTACGCTCGGCGATGGCGGTGATCTGCTGCGCATGCCGGCACTTTCGAGCACGGTAGTCGATACCACGGCCGCCGGCGATACGTTTATTGGCGCGTTGGCAGCGGCTCGCCTAGAGGGCTTGCCGCTCTTTGAGTGCATGGCGGCGGGGGCACGCGCCTCGGCGGTGACGGTGTCGCGCTTGGGCGCGCAACAGTCGATTCCCACGCGCGCCGAAGTTGAACATTGGTTTGGTTAAACGATAAAGACGGAGAAGCGGAGTAGAACAATGGCAATCAAGAAGCTGATCCTTGATCTGGATATGGGTGTGGACGATGCGATGGCGCTGGCCTATGCCATCGCGAGCCCCGAGGTGGAGCTCGTGGGCATCACCACGTGCTTTGGCAACGTGCGCGTCGAGCAATCGGCGCACAACTGCCTGGCGGTGCTCGACCTGTTGGGTCGTCCCGAGGTGCCGGTGTACCTGGGCGCCGATCGTCCCATTAAGGCGACTGAGCCCTATACACCGCCGGCGTCCACCACGCTCATCCATGGCAAAAACGGCATTGGCGGGGCGAGCGTGCCCGCGTCGCCGTATGAGCCGGTGGGGGCGACGTCGGCCGACGGTAACGCGGCGGTCGATTATCTGATCGATGCCGCGCGCACCTATGGCCCCGATCTGATCTACGTGGCGACCGGTCCGCTCTCCAACCTGGCACTTGCCTTGGAGCGCGATGCGGCGGCGATGATGTCTATCGGTCGCGTGGTCGTGATGGGCGGCGCCCTGACCGTGCCCGGAAACGTGAGTGCGGGCGCCGAGGCCAACATGGCAAGCGATCCCGAGGCGGCCGATGCCGTGCTACGTTCGGGCCGCAAGCTCACTATGGTGGGTCTGGATGTGACGCATCGCGTGGTGCTCACGCGTCGCGACATTGCCGGCTGGACGGGTTCGGGCACCATGGCCGGTTGCGCGTTTGCGAGCATGGTGGAGCACTACATTGGCTCGTACGAGATGAACGCCCCCTACCTGGGTGGCTGCGCGCTGCACGATCCGCTTGCCGTCGCTGTGGCGATTGACCCCACGCTCGTGGGCGCGCTCGGCTGCAACCTGCGCGTCGACCTGCTCGGCGAGTATCGTGGCCGCACCATTTGCGATGAACGCCGTGTGGCCGACCCCGACAAGAGCGCCCTTGTGGCCCTGACCGTTGATGCCCCGCGCTTCCTGGCAGAATTCAAGGCACGCATGGCCCACGTTCTGGGCTAAGCAGTCTTTTTGGGACGGGGCTTTTTAGCTACTTCGGGAGCTAAAAGTTGCTAAAATCCCCGTCCAAAATGAGCTGTCTCATTGCGTAATTTATAGAACTAGCTGCTGTAAACAGATTAAACTCCGTTTACAGTCTAAAAGCGACCGTTAACCAAATACTTGGCCTTGTCTGGAATTGTCTGTGTTTGCATAGACGGGATGGTCTGCCGATATTGACGTATCGGCGCAGAAGCGGAGGCAGCATGAAAGAGTATTTTGGCATCGACGTAGGCGGTACGGCAGTTAAGTGGGCCGTGCTGGGCGAGGATTTTTCCATTCGCGAGCGCGGCAGCCTGCCGACCGATTTTGCTACGGCAGACGAGGCGGTCGAGGCTCTGGCTGGTCTTGTCGAGCCGTATCGTGACCGCGTGTCCGCCGTGGGCGTGAGCGCGCCCGGCGGCATCTACGAGGACGACGCGGACGGCACCATCCATCGCGGCGG
>CABSMB010000020.1 GCA_902478705.1 uncultured Collinsella sp.
GCCGCAGACCATCTCGCGCGACGCGCTTGCCGGCATGGGCGGAGCCGCCGCGACCGGTGCCGCCGTGGGCCTTGGCGCCGCAGCCGGCATCGCCGCCAACATGGCAAACCCCCGCACTCCGCAGCGTCCGCTCGCCCAGCTTGTCGACGTTGTGAGCGGCGAGAGCCACAGCATCACCTCCTCGCAGGTGACCATCGGCCGCGAGCGCTCGGTTTCGGATATCGCCCTGCGCGACCCCAACGTCTCTCGCCGTCACGCCCAGCTCACCTTTACCGGCTCGGACTGGTCGATCGAGGACCTCAACTCCACCAACGGCACGCTCGTCAACAACCGCCGCATCACGCGCTGCCCGCTGCGCAACGGCGATCTGCTGACGTTTGGCCTGAGCACCTTTGAATTTAGGGGATAGTCGCTTATGAACATCGATATCGTCCTTTTTGCAGGCCGCATCGTCCTGGTCGCCCTGCTCTACATCTTCCTGTTCGCCGTTATGAAGACCGGCGTGGGACTCGTGCGCGGTCAGCGTCGCGACTCCGCTATCTGGACGATCGATGTGGACAAGGGCCCCCGCGGCATCCGCGGCATCCACGTGGACATGCTCGGCCCCGTCATCGTCGGCCGCTCGCCGTCCTCGGACATCTGCATCAACGAACCGTTTGTCTCGGCCTCGCATGCACGCTTTTCGCTGCAGGGCCCGGCACTCATCATCGAAGACCTCAACTCGCTTAACGGCACGCTCGTCAACGGTCGCCAGCTCGTGGAGCCCGCGACGCTGCGCGAGGGCGACGAGGTCCAGATTGGCGACGTGGTCATGAAGGTGAACCGTCGATGATCGACGAGGAGAACAAATCCGCAACCATGCCCGAGACGCCGGCTGCCCCCGCAGTCGCGCCGGCTCATGCCGCTCCGGCGCGCCCCGCGGCCGTGAAGCCCGAGGACACGGTGTTCTCCCTGCCTCTTTCGCATGTAACTCAAGATTATTCGGCACTCGCCGATGACGGCGACGCCGACACCGAGCAACTCGACGCCCCTATCGGCGCGCATGCTGCCGAGCAGCCCGCCGCACCGGAAACAACGCCTGCGCCGGCTCATTTTGCCGAGCCCGTCGCCGCGGCGATCAACGAGAGCGAAGCGGTGTTCGCCACGCCCGAGCCCGCCGCGCCGGTCTTTCCCGTCGCGCCATCGCCCGAGGTGACGGCCGCGCCCGCTCCGAGGCCCGAGTCCGCGCCGTCGCACTTCGCGACGCCGGAACCCATCGCCATGGAGCCGCAGGAGGCCGACGAGGCCCCCACTGACCCCGGCTCGACCATCCCGACCCTCGATAAGCCTATCGAGGAGCCCGGCACCGAGCCGCTCGACGCCGGCGACAGCGTCTCCCCCGGCGACACCGCCGAGATCGACGTCGCCGCCGTGGAGGCGAAACTCAAAGATCCCGGCTCGACCATGAGCTTTGAGCCGCTGACCGACGAGCGCATCGAGACCGACTCGACCTATGACGCCGGCACCACCACGCAGCTCATGTGGGGCGCCCGCTCCGACGTCGGCTGCGTGCGCCCGCACAACGAAGATTCCTACCTGGTGCAGTCGCCGCTCTTTTGCGTATGCGACGGCATGGGAGGACATGCCGCCGGCGAGGTGGCGTCCTCTATCGCCGTCGAGACCATAGCCAAGACGGCGCCGCAGTCCGCCGACGCCGCGCGCCTGGCTGCAGCCGTCGAGGCCGCCAACGCCGCCGTGATCGAGGCCGCCCTCAACGGTTTGGGCAAGCCCGGCATGGGCTGCACGGCCACCTGCGCCTACATCGAAAACGATACGCTCGCCATCGCCCATGTGGGCGACTCGCGCGCCTACCTGCTCCACGAGGGCACGCTGATTCGCGTGACCCGCGACCACTCCTACGTGGAGGAGCTCGTTGACGCCGGCGAGATTACGGCCGACGAAGCCCGCGTCCACCCCAACCGTTCGGTCATCACCCGCGCGCTGGGCTCGGACCCCGCCATGTATGCCGACCACTTTACCCTGCACATCGAGGAAGGCGATCGTCTGATCCTATGCTCCGACGGCCTTTCGAGCATGATTCCCGATAGCGATATCGAAAACATCGCCACGCAGTCCTCGACCGCGCAGATTTGCGTCGACAACCTGGTAGACGCGGCACTCGCCGCCGGCGGCCACGACAACGTGACCGTAGTGGTGGTCGATTTGGTCGACGATGGCGTCATGCGTGAGGCAAAACGCATCCGTCGCCGCAACGTCACCATCGCCGCCGTCCTGGCCCTTGTCTTTGTGCTGGCGGCGGGCATCTGGGCGTACACGGGCATCACCGGCTCGTACTACCTGGGTACCTACCACGGCAACGTCGCCGTTTGGCGCGGCCTGCCTGGCGAGACGCTCGGATTCAAGCTCCATTGGCTCGAAAGCGAAACCAGCATCAAGCTGTCCGACCTGCCCGAAGACACGCAGAACCGCCTAAAGACGGGCATTCCGCAAACGAGCGTCGACGATGCGCAGGACACCATCTCCAAGTATCGTCACCAGATCGATGAGGAGCAGACCCGTCAGGTGATTGACGCGCAAACGATTCGCGACAACACCGACCAGGGATCGACTTCCGAGTCGGATTCCGAGAAAACCGTCGAACAGTCCGCCGAGGCCGAAGCCTCCGATAAGAATTAGGAAGGGAGTGCCGCTTATGAGTCGCCGCAACACCGAACTGCTTTTGCTCATCGCCTCGGCGTTCCCCGTCATCCTGCTGTATGCGATGTACGTGCTCACCGCGGGCGCCACGATTTCCTTCGAGACGCTTGCCGTGCCGATCGGCCTCTTTGCCGCTTTCGCCGCAGCGCATATCGCCGTGCGCATCCTGGCGCCCGGCGCCGACCCCGCCATCCTGCCCATCGTCTTTGTGCTCTCGGGCATTGGCATCACATTCGTGACGCGTCTTGCCCCCGACCTTGCCATCTCGCAGCTCATCATCCTGTTTATCTCGGTGGCATTGATGGTGGGAACCCTCGCGCTGGTCAAGAACCTCGACGTGGTCATGCGCTACAAATACACCTTTGGCATCATCGGCATCATCTTGCTGATGCTGCCCATCTTTATCGGCACCACGATCTCGGGCTCCAAGCTGTGGATTCGCATTGCGGGCTTTACTATCCAGCCCGGCGAGTTCGCCAAGGTCTTTATCGTGCTGTTCCTGGCCGGCTACCTGGCCGAGAATCGCGAGCTGCTCTCTATCTCCAACCGCAAGATTCTGGGCCTCAAGATCCCGCGCTTCCGTCTGCTGCTGCCGCTGTTTGCCGTGTGGGGCGTGTGCCTGCTCGTCGTCGTCTTCGAACGCGACCTGGGCTCGGCCGTGCTGTTCTACACCATCTTCTTGCTGATGCTCTACGTTGCCACGGGACGCTTTTCGTACGTCATCATCGGCCTTGCGCTGCTTGCCGTTGGAGCCGTGGGCGCCTACAAGTTCCTGTCGCACGTTCAGGTGCGTTTCCAGATTTGGGCCGATCCGTTTAAGGATGCCCAGGGCCAGGGCTACCAGATCGTGCAGTCGCTCTTCTCGCTCGCCGACGGCGGCCTGGTGGGTGTCGGTATCGGCAACGGCATGGCAAACAACATCCCCGTCGTCGAGTCCGACTTTATCTTCTCGGCCATCGGCGAGGAGATGGGCCTTTTGGGCGGCGGCGCCGTGCTCATCCTGTTTATGCTCTTCGCCGTGCGCGGCCTCACCACGGCCGCTCGCGCCAAGTCCGACCTTGCTGCCTTTAGCGCCACCGGCCTTACGGCAGCCATCAGCTTCCAGGCCTTCTTGATTGTGGGCGGCGTAACCCGCTTGATCCCGCTGACCGGCGTCACCCTGCCCTTCATGAGCCAGGGCGGCTCCTCGCTGCTGGCGAGCTTTATCATCGTCGCGCTGCTGTTGCGCGCCGGCGACGAAGCGACCGGACGCGAAGCCGAGCTCACCGGAACCGGCACCATGGCCGCCATCACCGATGACCAGGTCGCATCCGCCGCAGCCCCGACCGGCACGCGCTTTGCAGCCTCGTCTTCTTACGGCCGCGGCAGCCACTCCGTCGGTTCGCGCATGCGCCGTCGCCTGCTCGACACACCCGAGTCCGGCGTACTTGGCCGCGTGGCGCTTGCAAACCGCCTGACCCGCGCAGTGTTCGCCTTTACGGCGCTGTTCGCCATCCTTATCGGCAACCTCACCTATGTCCAGGTCATCAAGGCTAAGGACTACCAGGACATGCCGACCAACAACCACACCATCGCCCGCTCCAAGTACATCCAGCGCGGCTCCATCATCACGTCCGACGGCGTGACGCTGGCCGAGTCGCTGCAGCAGGAGGACGGCACCTACGCCCGCTCCTATCCCAACGGCAATATGGCCGCGCACGTGGTGGGCTACGTGAGCCAGCAGTACGGCACCGCGGGTGTTGAGAGCGTCATGAACGACACGCTCACCGGCTCCAAGGATTACTCCAGCTGGAACAACGCCATCGCATCGCTCGCGGGCCAGACCCAGCCGGGTAACACCGTCAAGCTCACGATCGACTCGCGCATCCAGACGGCTGCCGAGCAGGCGCTCAAGGGCTTTAAGGGCGCCGTGGTGGTCATGGACCCGCGCACCGGTGCGGTCCTTGCATGCGCCAGCTCGCCTACCTACGACAACACCAACATCGACGCCCTACTGCAGGCGGGCGGCGGTGAGGACGGCTCCTTGTACGACCGCGCCATGGACGCACTGTACACCCCGGGCTCCACGTTTAAGGTCGTCACGCTTGCCGCGGCGCTCGAGACCGGCACCGCCACGCTTTCGAGCACCTACCAGGCGCCCGGCTCCATGGATATCGGCAACGCGCCGGTCACCAACTACGACAACGAGAGCTACGGCACCATCAGCCTGCAGCAGGCCTTCGCCGTGTCGTCCAACGTCGTCTTTGGCCAGGTGGCCAACGAGGTCGGCGCCAGCTCGCTGGTACAGTTTGCCAACGCCTTCGGCTACGGCCAAAAGCTCGGTCAGGACCTGACCTCCACGGCCTCCATCATGGCCGACCCATCGCTCATGACCGAGTGGGAGACCGCTTGGGCAGGCGCCGGCCAGCCTGTCGGCATGGATCACACGCCCGGCCCGCAGACCACGGTCATGCAAAGTGCCGTGATCGCCGCAGCCATCGCCAACAGCGGCGTGGTCATGGACCCGTTCTTTGTTTCCCAGGTGCTCGCACCGGACGGAACCGTGGTCAAGACCACGCAGTCCCGCTCGCTGGGCCAGGCCGTCAGCTCTGCCACGGCCGACCAGGTCAAGCAGGCCATGCTCGCCGTCGTCCAGTCCGGCACCGGCACCGATGCCCAGATTCCGGGCGTCAAGGTTGCCGGCAAGACCGGCTCGCCCGAGACCGGAGGCACCAACGTCAACTCGACGTTTATCGGCTTTGCACCTTACGATTCACCCACGGTCGCCATCTCGGTGGCCTTGGAGGATTACGACCAACACGACGTCAAGGCTGCCAAGATCGCCGGCATCGTCCTGACCGCGGCGCTCGCCGCACAGGGAGCGTGATGCCCATGATCGAATCGGACACCCGAGGCGCGCCGCGGCCGAAGAGTTAGCGGCAACGCGCCACATGGCCCAGCGGCCACACAGTAGGTACTACACACATCGTTGAGCGAATAGTTATGTTAGGAGCAGGAATGGAACAGAGGGTCCTCGGGGGAAGATACCTCCTCAAGGATAAGGTGGGGACAGGCGGCATGGCGACCGTCTTCCGTGCGCAGGATCAGGTCCTCGACCGCACGGTGGCTGTCAAGATCATGCTGCCGCAGTACGCTGGCGACGCCACCTTCGCCGCACGCTTTAAGCAGGAGGCCCAGGCAGCAGCCGGCCTCTCCTCCCCCTATATCGTAGGCGTCTACGATTGGGGCAAGGACGGCGACACCTATTACATCGTCATGGAGTACCTGCGCGGTACCGACCTTAAGAGCGGCATCAAGAGCCACGGCGCCCTCGACCCCAAGAAGGTCGCCCAGATCGGCTCGCAGATCAGCTCCGCGCTTTCGGTCGCTCACAAGCACGAGATCATCCACCGCGACATTAAGCCGCAGAACATCATGGTGCTGCCCGACGGCAACATCAAGGTGATGGACTTTGGCATCGCGCGCGCCAAGAACAGCCACCTCACGCAAGACAACAACGTGCTGGGAACCGCCCACTACGTCAGCCCCGAGCAGACCCGTGGTCAGGACCTCGGCCCCACCTCGGATATCTACTCGCTGGGCGTCGTGATGTATGAGTGCGCCACCGGCCGCGTTCCCTTTGACGGTGACGACGCTATCTCGGTCGCACTCAAGCAGGTCAACGAGCTGCCTATTCCACCGAGCCAGATCAACTCCGGTGTCGACGCCGACCTTGAGCGCATCATCCTCAAGTGCATGGAGAAAGACCCGGCAAACCGCTTCCAGACCGCCGACGAGCTGCGTCAGGTGCTCAACAGCTACCTGTCGGGCCGTGCCGTAAACATCTCGGAGCCCACACGCATCATCGGTGCCCCCGGTGAGTTGGGCGCCACCAAGACTCGCGAGCTTTCCGATCAGACGCGCGCTATGGTGCGTCCCGTCTCGGGCGTGAGCGGCCAGAATACCGCCCGTATGTCGGTTTCGGGCTCCACCGGCTCCTACGAGGTCGAAAAGCCCAAATCCAACAAGAACAAGATCATCGCCGCCGTGGTGGCGGCCGTTGCCGTCATCGGCATCGTGGTGGCCTTTGCCACAGGACTCTTTGGCGGCGAGCAGGTCACCGTTCCCGATGTACTGGGCAAGGACCAGCAGACTGCCGTCGAGCTGATCAAGGAAGCCGGCCTCGAGGTCGGCACCATCGACCAAAGCTACAACGACAATGTCGACGAGGGCAAGGTCGCCGAGCAGACGCCCAACGGCAACACCAAGAAGGCCAAGGGCACTAAGGTGAACCTGGTAATCTCCAAGGGCCCCAAGCCCTCCGAGAAGGTTGAGGTTCCCCGGCTTGTCGGCCTGACCAAGGACCAGGCAGAAGCCGCGCTGGCAAGCGTTGGCCTGAAGGGCAACGCCTCCGAGGAGGCCAACGAGGCCGATGAGGGCCAGGTCTTTGAGCAGGGCACCGAAGCCGGTAAGGAAGTCGCGAAGGGCACGACCATCTCATACAAGGTCTCGAGCGGCCCGGATACCACGTCCGTCCCCGACCTGACCGACATGACCGAGGCCCAGGCGCGCAACGCCCTCGATATGGCAGGCTTCGGCGTCGACGTGAGCTACCAGGAGAACGACTCGGTTACCGAGGGCACCGTGATCAGCTGGAACCCCAGCGGTAAGCAGAAGCCCGGCGCCACGATTACCGTCGTCATCGCCAAGAAGTCCGGCAAGGCCAGCGTTCCGGGTAACCTGTACGGCAAGAGCATCTCCGCCGCCGTCACCGCTCTCAACAACGCCGGGTTCTACAACATCGCGTTCTGCGACCAGAACGGCAACCCCGTGAGCGGCAACGAAAACGCCACCGTTACGGGCGTCTCCCCCACCGGCAAGCAGTCCACCGACAACACGATTACGCTGACGGTTTCGATTTCTGGCTCTGGTACTGATTCAGGCGACGATTCCGGTACGACCAACTAGTCATCAAGACGTTGCCCACAGCGGCTGCTGACGCAAATACATTCGCTCAATTGCGCCCGTTTGCTCCCCCTGCAAACGGGCGCTTTCTTCATCTGAAGTAGCGAAAACCACGGCATATCTTTAGACCAGAAGAGCCCGGCACCGTGGTGGTACCGGGCTCGGCAAATCTCTGGTGCCCCCGGGCGGATTCGAACCGTCGACACCCGCTTTAGGAGAGCGGTGCTCTATCCCCTGAGCTACGGAGGCATGTTGTACTAGTGTAGCAGATTTACGCCGCTGTAATGCAGCGTATACCCACTCTTCGAAGTTGCGGTGGAACAGCCCTCCGGAAAGTGCGTCCCACTATCCAGGCAAATTCTGGGTCAGACTTTCCCCATGAGACCTCGCTGGGAAACTGTGACCCAGAATTTCGGCTCGAAACGGGACACGGTTTCCCAAACGACCCCGTTCCGGAAACTACATCCCGGAATCGACGCTCGAACTGGGATGCACTTTCCCGATCGAGCCACATGGGAGACTGCGCCCCACTTTGAGGGGGCGCTCTTTAATGACTAGTTGCCTTTGTGGAAGAGGTTTTTGATAACGGAGGGGATGCTCTTGGCGCCCTTAGCCGTCACATCGATAAAGTCAGGCGAACGCACGAGCTTATCCTCGTCAACGTACTTGCGGACCGCACGAAGCGTCTCTTTGTCATCGCGCGTCGAAAACGTAAAGTGACCATTGTCCTTGGTGAAGATGGCAAAACGCGTAATCTTCTTGGTGCCGCGCAAAACCTCAGCGGCAATATAGTCGACCTCATCCCACGGGATCTGAATAAAATCCTCGGGATTGCGCTCGTTATAGTACTCAAACGCCTTATTGCCCACCATTACGTTACCGTGACTGGTAAGCCCCATCAGGCAGGTTGCCGGCGTTGCCAGATCGACCGTGCTGTTCTGAGATTGCGCCATGCGCGCCTCGCCCTCCAAATAAAACAATCGGACCGCATCCAGTGTACACACCGGGTGCGGTCCGTTTCAATGGCTCAAAAGCCCTTGCCTAGCAATTCTCGGTCTTAAGCCGAAACGTGCTTACATGAAGCCGCAGACGCGACCGATGATGCCGATGGCGAAGAGAGCCAGGATGATGACGATCGGGCTGACCTTCTTCTTGAGGAGCTTGCAAACCAGCAGGGTCAGGCACACGGCGGCAAGGCCGGGGATGAGCTGATCGAGGTTGGCCTGAAGCGTAGTGACCTTGACCTGATCAAGGGCAGTACCGCCGATGGAGTTATACATCGTCAGTGCTTCCTTGACACCCTCGGAACCGGAGGGCAGGTTAGCCCAGTCGATAAAGGCGCCAGCAGACTGCGTGACCTTGGAGACGACCGGGGTGAAGGAGATGGACACCCAGCGCTCGACCAGGGCGCCGATGATGAACATACCAAGGATGGAAGCACCCTCGGTGACCTTGCCCATCAGACCGCCGGAGAGGTCCTTGGCGATGGAGGAGCCGACCTTGTAGCCAAACTCCTGCGTGTACCACAGGAAGGCGTAACGGATGATGTTCCACGCGAAGAAGAACAGCAGCGGACCGGCAATGCTGCCGGACAGGGCCAGGGAAGCGCCCAGAGCGCCCAGAATCGGGCGAAGGGTGAACCAGAAGGCGGGGTCGCCGACGCCGGCGAGCGGGCCCATCATACCGACCTTGACGCCCTGAATGGCGACGTCGTCAATCGGAGCACCGTTGGCGCGCTCCTCCTCGAGAGCGAGGGTAACGCCAATGACGGGGGCGGAAACATAAGGGTGGGTGTTATAGAACTCCAGGTGGCGCTTAAGAGCGGCAATCTGGTCATCCTTGCTGGTGTAGAGCTTCTTGATCGCAGGGATCATTGCGAAGCACCAGCCGCCATTCTGCATACGCTCGTAGTTCCACGAGCCCTGAAGGAACTGATGACGGAAGCAAACCTTCTTGCGGTCAGCCTTGGTGAGCTGAATCTTGTTCTCTGCCATATGTATCACTCCCCTCCTACTCGTAATCGTTCAGAATGTCGCCGAGCGGGTCACCGGAGCCACCGCTCATGCCGCCACCCTGCTTGGCCAGATCCTTAAGGCCAAGGTAGATGAGGGCAAGGGAGATGCCGATGAGGCCAAGGGCGATCAGCGTGAGCTGAGGGATGGCAGCAAGGACAAAGCCGAGGATGAAGAACGGCCAGGTCTCCTTGGTGGCCATCATGTTGATGACCATGGCGTAACCGACGGAAGCGACCATGCCGCCGCCGACAGCCATGCCGCCGGACAGCCAGTCGGGCATAGCGTTAAGCGCGTTGGTAACAGCCTCGGCCGGGATGATGCACAGAAGTACTGCCGGGATGGCGATACGAAGGCCCTGCATAAGGATGGCAGCGTACTGCCAGCGCTCGATGCCGGCGAAGTCGCCCTTCTCGGCGCAGCCGTCCATGGCGTGAGCGATAGCGGTTGCCAGGGTACGGCAGATCATGGTCAGGAACAGGCCAGCGACCGACAGCGGAACAGCGACGGCGATGGCGGCGGTAACAGCCTTGGCCGAATCGGTGGCGCCGCCGTTGAGGGCGAGCACCATGATGATCGAAGAGGCGACCGAGGCCAAAGCGGCGTCAGGCGCGACGGCGGCGCCGACGTTAGCCCAGCCAAGGGCCATCATCTGGAGCGAACCGCCCAGGAGGATGCCCTCCTGAAGGTGACCGGTTACGAGACCGATAAGCGTGCATGCCACGAGCGGCTGATGGAACTGGAACTCATCCAGAATGCCTTCCATACCGGCAAGCAACGCGACAATCGCAACAAGCAGAATAGTGATTGCAGACATGTATCGGACCCTCCTTTACTATGCTTGAGCGGCCAGTTCGGCCTTAGCTTTCTTCAACATGGCGTCGAGATCCTCGGAGGAATCCGAAGGAACCTTGCGGACCTCGAACTTGACGCCCTTGGCCTTGAGGGCCTCGAGAGTCTTGACGTCGTCATCGCCCATAGCGACGGCGTTGGTGACGACGACCTTGCCCTTGGAGTGAGCCATAGAACCGATGTTGACTTCCTTGATGTCGACGCCGGCCTCGATGGCCCTGAGCAGATCCTGCGGGTTCTCGAACAGCAGCATGGCCTTGGTGTCACCAAAGCGCGTGTCCTTGACGACCTCGGCCATCTTCTTGATGGGCACGACGTTGGCATGGACTCCCGGAGGGGCAGCCTGCTCGATCATGGTCTTGCGGAGCTCGTCGTGAGCAACGCCGTCGGAAACCACGATGATGCGGTTGGGGTTGATCTGCTTGGTCCACGTGGTGGCCACCTGACCATGCAGCAGACGGGTGTCGATACGGACGTGGGCGATCTTGATGTGCCCATCGCCGATGACCGTTCCCGGAGGGATGGCGCCTGCAGGAGCAGCGGCGGCCGTAGCCGGCTTCTTCTCCTCGGGCTCCAGAGACTCGGGCTTGACGCGCACGCCAGCCTTAGCCTCAGTCACGAGATGTTTTGCGATCGCATGTGCAGTGTTCTTTGCGTCAAAGCGCTGCGAATATGCCTCGATGAGCATAGGCAGGTTGACACCGGTGACGATAGCCCAGGAATCGTGGCCCTCGATGAGCCCGCTGATCTGGTTGAACGGCGTGCCGCCCCACAGATCAACGAGGAAGAGCACCTGCTCCTGGTCCTCGAAGGAAGCGACTGCTTCCTCGACCTTGGCACGGAAGTCGTCGGGGCCCATGCTCGGCTCGAGCGAGACCACGGCAACAGACGGCTGATCGCCAAAGACCATCGAGCCCGTCTGCTTGATTCCAGCCGCCAAGTCACCATGGCTAGCAAGAACAATACTTACCATCACATAACCTCCTTTTTGTCTACGTATTCCCTACACGACATGAAAGGAGTATAGCTGTTTGGTTTGTGGAATTATAGCTAAATTCGCAAAAGGTTGGATTATTTGTTTAAACGTCCAAGTTTGTTACAAATTGATTACGTTGCTGTTTTTCGACTCATTACCCGCCAAATCGTCGCTCATCGAGCCATGTATTTTACAGACACAAGCATGCTGTTCATTAATATCGGTTTTAAACAAGTGCGAATGCGCTCGTACTCCC
>CABSMB010000021.1 GCA_902478705.1 uncultured Collinsella sp.
CGCTCGCCATGCCCATCGTCGGCGAAGTCCTCCCCCCCGCCAGCTGGAACGCCGTCGACATCAAGTCCCTCATGTTCCTGACGGCTGCCATGGCCGTGGGCTCCGTGGGCGGCGCCACCGGTATGAACGCCTGGATCGCCGACGTCGTGCTCCCCAGCTCCGTGCCCGAGAACATCTTCCTGTTCGCCCTGCTTGTCGCCGCGCTCTCCATGATCATCCACATGTTCATGGGCTCGGTCATGGCCGTGCTCGGCGTGTGCGTGCCGGCGTTCATCAGCTTCGCGGCCGGCTCCAGCGTGAGCCCGCTCGCCGTGGCGCTCATCGTCTTCACGTCCATCAACATCCACTACATCCTGCCGTTCCATAACCTGCCGATCCTTATCGGCGAAGGCAAGGACGCCGGCGGCTACACCTCCAAAGAGGCCATGCGCATGGGCATCCCCCTCACCGCGGTCGTCTTTGTCGTCGTGCTGGTCGAGGCCGCCTGGTTCCACCTCTTTGGCCTGATGTAAGCGGTCGAGCGCTTGGGTTTGGCCTACCACTCGGGCTTAGCTGAATGACCGATTTGAGCAGGGCACTCATCCAACGGGCGCCCCGTCTCTCAAACATAAACCCGCCCGGCGGCATCCCGCCGCTGGGCTCTCTCCCGAAAGGAGCACGCCATGTCCACTACCGATGCTTCCCAGATCCACGACCTGCGTTCTGCGCTCGACTTTTTGCGCGAGATGCCGGGCCAGCTGCTCGAGACCGACACTCAGGTCGATCCCGATGCCGAGGTCTCTGGCGTCTACCGTCACGTCGGCGCCGGCGGCACCGTCATGCGCCCGACCAAAGAGGGTCCGGCGATGGTCTTCAACAACGTCAAGGGCTTTGACGACGCCAAGGTCTGCATCGGCATGCTTGCCAGCCGCAAGCGCGTTGCCGCCCTGCTCGACCTGGACGAGGAGCACCTGGGCCTCGAGATCGGCAAGCGCTTCGAGAACCTGATCGCCCCTGAGCAGATCGCCGAGGGCAAGCACGTCGACTGCCAGGAGGTCGTGTACAAGGCGACCGACGAGGGCTTTGACCTGCGCAAGATCGTTCCCGCTCCCACCAACACGCCCGTCGACGGCGGTCCCTACATCACCATGGGTCTCGCTTACGGCACGAGCCCCGACGGCTCTCAGTCCGACGTGACCATCCACCGCTTCTCCTGCGTCGACAAGGACAAGCTCGCCATGATGATCACCCCGGGCAGCCGTCACCTGGGCGCGTTCTTTGACGAGTACTGCCAGCGCGGCGAGGACATGCCTATCTCCATCTCCATTGGCCTGGACCCCGCCGTGTACATGTGCTGCGGCTTCGAGGCTCCCACCACGCCGCTCGGCTTTAACGAGCTGCAGATCGCCGGCGCCCTGCGCGGCCATGCCGTCGAGCTCGCCGACTGCGTCACCGTTCCGCAGAAGTGCATCGCCAACGCCGAGTACGTGCTCGAGGGCTACCTTATGCACGACGAGACCATCAACGAGGACGTCAACGGCCACGGCTACGCCATGCCCGAGTTCCCCGGTTACACCGGTGGCGCCAAGGTCTGCCCGGTGATCAAGATCACCGCCGTCACCACGCGCGTCAACCCCATCATGGAGAGCTGCATCGGCCCTTCGCACGAGCACGTGTCCATGGCCGGCATCCCCACCGAGGCTTCCATCTACAAGATGGTCGAGACCGCCATCCCGGGCCGCCTGCTCAACGTCCACGCCGCTCCTTGCGGTGGCGGCAAGTTCGTTGCCATCATGCAGTTCAAGAAGTCGAGCAAGAATGACGAGGGCCGTCAGCGTAACGCCGCCATGCTCGCCTTCTCGGCGTTCTCCGAGCTCAAGCACGTCATCCTTGTTGACGAGGATGTCGACATCTTCGATATGAGCGACGTGATGTGGGCTATGACCACGCGTTTCCAGGCCGACGTGGACCTCATCACCATCCCCGGTTGCCACTGCCACGTGCTCGATCCGTCCAACGACCCCGCGTTCGATCCTTCGATCCGCGAGCACGGCATCGCCTGCAAGGCCATCTTCGACTGCACGGTCCCGTTCAACCTCAAGAAGAACTTCATCCGCTCGCAGTTCATGGAGATCGACAAGGACAAGTGGGCCGCCGAGCTCGCCTTCTAGTAAGTAGCCCTACCAAGCAGCTAAGGAGTTGTCATGCCTGAGTCTTCTGTCCGTCCTCGTCGCATTGTCGTTGGCGTGTCTGGCGCCAGCGGTGCAGCGTTGGGCCTTGAGTGCCTCAAATGCCTGCGCCAGGCCGGCGCCGAGTCGGCGCTTGTCGTCACGCGCGGGGGAGAGGTCACCATCGAGCAGGAGCTCGGCATGACGCTCGACGAGTTTGCCGCGTACGCCGATGTGGTCTACGACAATAAGAACATCGGCGCCGCCATCGCAAGCGGAACCTACCCGGTCGACGGCATGATTGTGGCACCCTGCTCCATGAAGACGCTCGCCGGCATCGCGAGTGGCTACAGCGAAAACCTGTTGCTGCGTGCGGCTGACGTGCAGATGAAAGAGCAACGCCGCCTGGTGCTCATGGTGCGCGAGACGCCCTTCAGTGCGATCCATGTCGACAACATGGCGCGCTTGGCGCGCGTGCCGGGTGTCATACTCATGCCGCCCATGCTCACGTTTTATAACGGCCCCGCCACGCTCGACGAGGCGGTGCATCACATCGCCGCCAAGGCACTCGAGGCCGTCGGCGTGTCATGTGCAAACTATAAGCGCTGGTCATAGGCATCTTTAGGGTAGGATGCGAGTAGTGTTTGAACCCGCTGCCCCTGTGGGCGGCGGGCTTTTCGCGTCAAAGGATGTGTCGGGAGGACTTATGCAGACGGGTATGTATGCGATTAGCGAGATGGCGAGCTTGTTTAACGTTTCGCGCCAAACGCTCATCTACTACGACAAGATCGGTCTGTTTAAACCCGCCGTGGTTAACGAAAAGGGCTACCGTTTCTATTCGCCCACGCAGATTCCGCTCATGCGTCTGATCTGCATGTTGCGCGACCTAGGACTGGAGCTCGACGAAATCGATCGCCTGACCTCGACGTTCGACATTGGAGAGATGACCGAGCACCTGCGCTCGCGGGCGCAGGCGCTCGACGAGAAGATTGCCGGGCTTAATGCCGAGCGCGCCAGTGTGCAGGAGCGCCTGAGCTTTTATGACGAGGCGGTCTACTGGCGCGAGCGTGAGGGCAAGCCGGAGCTCAAACAGTTTGAGCGCCGCTACGTGGTCTTTGAGGAGTTCCCGGCCGATATTGAGCGCGGCCGCTCGATGCTGCACCCCACGCTTATGCGCGCGATTTTGCGCATGCGTGCGCTGACGGGCACGCGCCCCATGCGCGGTTGGGGCGCCATGCTGCGTCGCGAGGCACTGCATTCCGACGACCCCATCGCCGGTGCCGGCTCCTTTGCCGTGCTGCCGCGCGGTGCCGAGGAAATACTGCCGAGCGATCCTGCCGAGCTGGCAGAGATTGGCGTCGAGGTACTGCTCGAGGGCACGTACCTGTGCATGAGCCGCTGGGGCATGCCGTACGAGCCCGAGGGTATCCGCGCCATCGTCGCCTGCATGGACAAACACGCGCTCCAGCCCATCGGCAACGCTTTCGACTTTTGCTACCTCGATACCACGAGCTACGACGAGTCTCACCAAGAGGACTTCTGCTGCATCCAAATCCCCGTCGCCCTCCAGATGTGAAAAGGGGGCTGCTCCTTCGTCACATTCGTAGTGTGGCTGCTGCCCAAACCGTCACAACATTTGATGAAAATCTCAAAAACGAGGAAAAGCGTCGAATGTTGTGACGGTTTTCCTGTCTGTGCCGGCGAGCTCCAGCGCCGTCTGGGGGTATAAGGCTAGTAAGTGTTTATTTGCGAGGCCTAAGGGGCGCCCCGTATGGATATCGATAACTTTGAATGGTGGTATAGCGAGGGCGAGGCTCCGGACGAGGAGTGGGACGAGCCCGCGCCGCGTGACGTGTCGAGCGACGAGGACGAGACCGGCAACGATGCCGCTGTCGAGCCTGACGCCGCCTCCGATGCTGCCGAGCCCCTGACCTTTGAGCAGGCTTGGGCCCAAGCCGAGGCCGATGAGGCTAAGGCCGATGCCACGGCCACGCTCGGCGAGCCGGCGGACATGTCCATCTCGCCGGCCAAGACCCCGCAGCCGCGCCATAACATCGACCCCGGCAGCACGGCATCCTTCAGCATACTCGACGTGCCCGCGCAGGGTGCCCGGGCGCTCGCGCCCACGCATCGTCCCGACTTGGCTCGCGAGGAAGATGCTGGCCGCCGCTCACCACTCGGTCCCATCCTCATCGCCTTCATGGCCGGCGTCATCGCTTGCTCGGCGATCGGAAATGTCTGGAGCCATGTGGAGCAACAGCGCAAAGATGCCGCCAAGGTCGAGATGTCTGTCGAGCAATCGCTCAGCCGCACGCGCTCGGTGCATGTGTCGGTCGAGGTCAAGGACGGTGCGACATGGGACACCGCCCGCGGCGACAGCCAGATGCTCATCCACATCGTGGGCCGCACGCTCAGGGGGCAGGCGATTGACGAGTACCAATATGTCAACTCCGCTGGCGACGGCATCGAACTCAAGCCCGGCGACTACGAGCTCACGGTCGACGAGCCGCCCGTCGCCACCGATGGCACGCGCTTCCGCGCCTCAAAGCGCATGGTCCCCGTGAGCTTTAACTCGCAGGCGCCCGATACGGTCGACAGCACACCGCAGGGCGGGTTCGACCTTTACGCAATCGCTCAATAACTGCGCCTGCCGCCTCTCCGTGCCGCCAAGAGTGGCACAATAGCCCTCGACACTATTGTTTACTTTTGGAGGAAGTAGCATGTCCACCGTCACCACCATCAAGCGCGGCGGCCTCACCGCGGCCATCGATTCCATGGGAGCCCAGCTCACGAGCCTTGCCCTCGACGGCAACGAGTATCTGTGGCAGGGCGACCCGGCCTTTTGGGGCAAGCACGCGCCCATTCTGTTCCCCATCGTGGGATCGCTGCGCAACAACACGGCGACGTCTGCAGCCGGCACCTGCGAGATGCCGCGCCACGGACTCGCGCGCATCGTCGAGCACAAGCTGGTCGAGGTCTCCGAGGACGGCTCGTCCGTCACCTACGAGATCACCGATACGCCTGAGTCGCTCAAGGCTTTCCCCTTCCACTTTAAGCTCAACATGACCTATGCCCTAACCGGCGACGCCACGCTCACGCAGACCTTTGCCGTCACCAACACCGGCGACGTGGACCTGCCGTTCTCGGTGGGCGGCCACCCTGCATTTAACGTGCCCGCCCCCGGTGCCGAGGACGAGACGTTCGAGGATTACGAGCTGGCATTTACCGAGGCTTGGACCAACGAGGCCCCCATCATCACGCCCGATGGCCTCATGACGTTCGAGGGTAGCTACAAGGCTCCCGATAACTCGGACGTGCTGCCCATCACGCACCGCAGCTTCGATAACGATGCCATCATGTTCACCGATGCCCCGGGCTCCACGCTCACGCTGCGCGGCCGCAAGTCGGGCCACGGCGTCAAGATCGACTTTGAGGGCTTTAAGTACATCGGCGTGTGGTCTGCCGCCAACGACGCCCCGTTTGTGGCGCTCGAGCCTTGGACCGGTCACACCACCATGGACACCGAGGACGACGTTTTTGAGCACAAGGTCAACACCATCACCTTGGCTCCCGGCGCTACCGATAAACGTAGCTTTAGCGTCACGTTGCTCTAGAGGTTCCGCCGTTCTAACGAACGGAGGACCGGTCGACGCTGCGCGCCGCCCAGAGCGACAATTTGTCATTCAAAAGGCAAGGCATGACCAGAAGGTCTATGCCTTGCCTTTTTTGTGCCAAGTGGTGTAAGGGGGCAGGATGCTTTGCGCCAATCGTCCTCGTGTGTCTATTAATTTTTCGCGCACATGCCGCGCTGCTGGTTGCGGGCGTATATCCTGTCTTATTGTCAGTAACGCAAAATAGGGAAGGCACCAGATGCAACCTCGGCAACAGCGCGGCATGCAGACCCAGCCGGTATGCAGCCGTCGCATCTTTTTGGGTAGCGCTCTCGCTGCGAGCGCTTCCGTCGTCGCCGGCGCGCTCGCCGGCTGTCAGCGCCCGTCCACGCTCAAGGTGGTTCAGCCCACGACGGGCGGCGGTCGCGACGACCTGTCCGATTCCGTGATCGGCAAGGACAAGATCCGCATTGGCATGGAGGCGGCCTACGCTCCGTACAACTGGCAGGTTTCCGAAGCCAGTGAGTACACCATCCCCATCGACAACGTGCAGGGCGCCTATGCCGATGGCTACGACGTGCAGATCGCCAAGATCGTCTGCAAGGCCCTCGGTGGCGAGCCCGTTGCCGTCAAGCAGAGCTTCTCGGGCCTTATCGATTCGCTCAACAACGGCCAGATCGACCTCATCATCGCCGGTATGAGCGCCACGCCCGAGCGCGAGGAGTCGGTCGGCTTCTCCGACCCGTACTTCATTGGCTACTTTGGCCTGTTCGTAAAAGAGGGTTCCCCCTACCAAAACGCCACCAAGCTTAGCGACTTCAGCGGTGCCACGGTGCTCGGCCAAAAGGACACCATGCTCGACACCGTCATCGACGAGATCCCGGGCGTTGTGCACAAGAACCCGGTCGATTCGGTTCCCACGGTGTTTTCGAACCTGCTGCAGGGCACGTGCGATGCCGTGACCTACAACACCGAGAACGAGAAGGGCTATATGGCCCAAAATCCTGGTATCGTCCCCATCCATTTTGCCGAGGGCGAGGGTTTCAAGCAGGAGGTCACGGCAAACGTCGGCTGCCGCAAGGGCTCGGACAAGCTGCTTAAGCTCATCGACAAGACACTCAAGGGCATTAGCCAAGAGGAGCGCGACCAAATGTGGGACGCGTGCCTCGACCGTCAGCCGGCATAGGGAGGCAGCATGAAAACCATCAATCGCCTGGCCTCCTTTATCAAGGCCGACCACCGTTATGTGTACCTGGGCACGAGCGTCATCGCGGCACTCGGCCTGGCGTTTAGCCAACGCAACCCCACGCCGCTGAGCTTCTTGGCGCCTACGGGCGTGTTCCAAGACTGCCTCTGGGCAATCCTTTGGGCCTGGCTCGTCGTGTCGGCGGCGGCGCTGGTCACCAAACTCATGCACTGGAACGACTATCGCGAAACGTCGCCGTTTGCTTCCGAGCGCTTCCGTCGCGGCGCGCGCCTGGGCAGCTATGTCGTCGTTGCTATCGCGGCGATCTTCTTTGTCGACCGCTGCGTCATGTCATTTATCGACCTGGTGCAGGTGAGCATTGTCTCGGACTCCAACCCCAGCGACTTTTTGTCGAGCCTGGTCTACATGACCTACAAGAGCGGGGACTTCTTTATCCGCGGCATCGAGATCACCATTGCGCTTGCGACCTTCGGTACCGTCATCGCCTTTTTCCTGGCGCTGCTTTTTGTGTTCCTGCGCATTCAGACCTTCGATCGCGTGGACAACGACCTGGCGCGCTTCTTTAAGAGCATCGGCCGTGGCTTTGCGACCATCTACTCCACCATCGTGCGCGGCACGCCCATGATGGTCCAGGGCCTGCTCATCTATTACGCGGGCTTCACCGTTTTGCGCGGCATGGGCTTCGAGACCGCCCAGGCCAACCAGATTTGGAGTACCTTCACCGCCGGCCTCGTCACCATCTCGCTCAACTCCACCGCCTACATGATGGAGGTCCTGCGCGGCGGCATCGAGTCCATCGATCCCGGCCAGGCCGAGGCGGCGCGCTCGCTGGGTCTTTCGCAGTGGCAGGCTATGCGCAAAGTCGTGTTCCCCCAGGGCATTAAAAACGCTATTCCGGCGCTCACCAACGAGCTCATCATCAACATCAAGGACTCGTCGGTGCTTTCGGTCATCGGCGTGTTCGACCTCATGTACGCCACCACCACTGTCGCCGGCGTGTACTACCGCCAGATGGAGGTCTACTGCGTGGCGCTCGTGGTCTACCTGATCCTGACGCTCGTGGCGAGCCGCTTGCTCGAGGCCTTTGGCAAAAAGCTCGGCGCCGAGGCCCCGGCAACGCTGCCCAGCTCCAACTAGGCTCAAGACGAGGAGAATCATCATGGCAGATACCGCCACTACCGGCACCGCGGCCGCCGCACAGACCAATGAGCCGCTCATCCGCGTCGAGGGCCTGCGCAAGAGCTTCGGCTCGCTCGAGGTGCTCAAGGGCATCGACCTGTCCGTTAACCCCGGCGAGGTCGTCACCATTATCGGCGCCTCGGGCTCGGGCAAGTCGACCTTCCTGCGCTGCCTCAACCTGCTCGAGACCCCGGACGCGGGCCACATCTGGTTCCACGGCCAGGACCTTACGGCCGAGCGCTGCAATATCAATAAACTCCGCGAGGACATCGGCATGGTGTTCCAGGGTTTTAACCTGTTCAACAACATGGATGTTCTCGACAACTGCACGCTTGCGCCCGTCACGCTCAAAAAGATGAGCAAGGCCGAGGCCGAGAAGGTCGCGATGGAGCATCTGACGAGCGTGGGGCTCGAAAAGTTCGCGCACGCCGCCGTGGGTCGCCTGTCCGGGGGCCAAAAGCAGCGCGTGGCCATCGCGCGCGCCTTGTGCATGAATCCGCAGATCATGCTGTTCGACGAGCCGACCTCCGCGCTCGACCCCGAGATCGTGGGCGAGGTGCTCGAGGTCATGCGCAAGCTCGCTGCCGACGGCATGACCATGGTCGTCGTCACGCACGAGATGGCCTTTGCCCGAACCGTGTCCGACCGCGTGGTCTTTATGGACAAGGGCGTGGTGCTCGAGGACGCCGCGCCGGCCGAGCTCTTCGGCAACCCCAAGCACCAGCGCACCCGCGAGTTCCTCTCGCGTTATCTCGAGGACAAATAACCGACCGCAAACGCTTATGTGGCAGGGCCGCTCCGGTGGGGCGGCCCTCGTCATCACAACCGAAAGGATGTCATGGCCGAGGTTTGGCGCTTCTTTGCGCATGAGGACGATTTTGCCGATTTGGACGAAACTGGCGCGTGCGAGCGCTTGGGCCGCGTGCTGTCATTTCCGACCATCTCGAGTATGGATGCCGAGGCGGTGGGCTGGCAGCCCTTCGACGACCTGCGCGCCTATATGCAGCAGGCCTGGCCGCACGTATTTGCGGCGGGCGAGGTCGAGCTTATCGACCATTCGCTGCTGGTGGCGCTTGCCGGCAGCGATCCAGCTCTTAAGCCCGTTATGCTCATGGGCCACATGGATGTGGTTCCCGTGGTGCCGGGTACCGAGGCCGACTGGACGCACGCCCCCTTTAGCGGGCACGTGGACGACACCTACATCTGGGGCCGCGGCGCGATCGACATGAAGGACCAGGTCGCAGGCATTCTCGAGGCTGTCGAGTATGCGCTGGCGCACGGTTGGCAGCACGAGCGCACGCTGCTCCTGGCCTTTGGCCAGGACGAGGAGACGACGCAGTACGGCGCAGGCGCCATCGGCCGCGCGCTCGAGGAGCGCGGCATTGAGCTTGAGTACCTGATCGACGAGGGCGACTACCGCATCGTTCCGGCTGCCGAGTACAGCGCGGGCGAGGGTTGGCTCATGCACGCCGACCTCGCGGAGAAGGGCTATGCCGACATTGTGCTCAAGACGAAGAGTGAGGGTGGACATTCTTCTAACCCCTACGGCGGCACGTCGCTCGAGGTGCTCAGCCGTGCCATCACCGCGATCTGCGATATCGAGTGGCCGGCGCGCGTGACCGACTTGCTTGCCGCCCAGCTCGTCGAGTTGGGGCTCTACGCGGCCGATGAAATTGCCGCCAACGGGGATGCCATTGTCCGCGATTGCCTCGCCAGCAAGAAGCTCTATCCGCTGGTGACGACCACCTGCGCGCCCACGCAGATCGAGGGTGGCAGCACCGGCGCCAACGTAATGCCGCAGGATATGTGGGCCAACATCAACTTCCGCATGCTCGAGGGCACGAGCGTGGCCGACGTTGTGGCGCGCTGCCGTGAGGCGGTTGCCGGGGCGGACCTTGCCGGTCGTGTCGAAGTGGAGCTGGGCCCCGGCAGCTCCGAACCCTCGCCGTCCCCGCGCATCGGTGGTCCCGGCCTCGAGGCGGTTCGCTCCATCGCCGCCCGCTATTTCCGTGATCCAAAGGGGACGGAGGAAAGCGGATCATTCGAGCCAGTGGCAATTGTGCCCTCGACCGTGATCGGTGCGACCGACGCTGCCAACTACCAGCGCATTTGCCCTGAGTGCATTCGCTTCTCGGCCTTTGTGGTTGATGACGACGAGTGTGATCGCGGCGTCCACGGCACCAACGAGCGCATCACCCGCCGCGCCTACCTCCAGGGCATCCGCTTCCTCGTTGCTCTACTCCAAACGCTCTAGCCAAAAAGCAAGCCCTTGGTGCAATGGGGTCAGGTTTGTTTGCACCAATCATTCCGTGCGGGTTATATGCAGGTTTGCCTGGGCACGCTATCATGTTTGGGTTAGACCGCAACTATGTACCCTATACGCGAAGGGATGCGCATGTATCTGAAGATCGACATGTTCTAGCCGGGCTTACCCCCGCAGTGGCGCCGCGCGCCCCATCAACTCTGCCGATTTTCACCTTCACGCATATAAAGGAGTCCCGCCATGCGCGATAAGCTCGAAAAGATTATCAAGGCCTACGAGGAGCTCGAGAAGAAGCTCTCCGACCCGGCCGTCGCCTCCGATATCAAGGAGTTCACGCGTCTCAACAAGGAGTACGCGCACCAGTCC
>CABSMB010000022.1 GCA_902478705.1 uncultured Collinsella sp.
CACCTACATGGACGGCTGTCCGCTGGGAAAGCTGCTGCGCGAGCGGTTTGACATGCCGGTGGCAGTCAACAACGACGGAAAATGCTGCGCGCTCGGCGAGTACGCGGCGGGCGCCCTTCGCGGATGCCGCACTGGCGTCGTGCTCGCTATCGGCACCGGCATTGGCGGCGGTATTGTCATCAATGGACACGTGCTCCGCGGCGCACATGGCTTTGCGGGCGAGTTTAGCTTTCTGCGCAACGATGTGACACAGCCGGCGTCCGGGGACAGAATGTTTTCGAGCACAGGCGGCTGGCGTGCGCTGCGCGACCTCGTCGTGGCCGAGAAGGGTTTGCCCGCCGATGGCACGGTGGACGGCCGTCGCGTTTTTGAGTGGATTGAGGCCGGCGATGAGGCGGCGCGACGCGCGCTTGATCGCTATGCGCGCACGTTCGATGCCGTGCTCGTAAACCTGCAGGCGGTCCTCGACCCCGAGGTGTTTGTGATCGCGGGCGGCATTTCGTGCCATCCCGAGCTCATCGACGCGCTTCGTGACCAGATGCCCGCGGCGCTTGGGGGCTATGAGGGCGTTCTCGCCGGCATCCCTGTGCTGCAGGTCAAGGCGGCGGAGCTGGGCAACGACGCCAACCTATACGGCGCCGTGCAAGAGGCCATGCGCCTTTGCGAATAACTACTCTGGCGATGATTTTTCTGGGACGGGGATTAAAAAATCATTTTCCCGTCCCAAAAAGACAGGTCTTTTGCCGTGCGTCACTAAAATGATTTTTTAATCCCCGTCCCAGAAAAATCATCGGGTGGCAAAGGTAGTCAAAAGAGCCCCGTCCCAGATTAGCTACCGAGTAAATGCGCCCGTTGGGGGAATAGTTGTGCCGCTTCGCTTGACAACAGGCTAAACTAGCTAATAAACATTTACTATTCTGTTTAGATTGAATTTGCGGTCGTTTAGTTGCCGAGCCACGGGGCGGTCAAACCACGATGCTCGGCCGCGACCGTTGCTAGGGGGAACGATGGCTAAAGCAAGCGTCCGCGAGATCAGCCGCATCACCGGCTTCTCGCCCGCGACCGTATCCAATGCGCTCAACCGCAAGCGCAGCGTGAGCGAAGAGACCGCCAAGGTCATCCTTGAGTGCGCGCAGTCGCTTGGCTACCAACAGTCGACGCAGCTCGAGAGCATCCAGTTTGTGCTCGCGCGCAAAACGGGCGCCATTCTGGACGAGAGCACCTTCCACCCTGCGGTTATCGAAGGCGTGGAGCGCCAGGCTCGTCGCCACGGTATGAGCACGAGCTTTGTCTCGCTCGACTTTAGCGACCTGGACGCCGTGCGCCCGCAGGTCGAGGGCCTGATCGCCGATCCGTCGGCTGCCATTGTGCTGATGGGTACCGAGCTGGGCGAGGAGGACTACGCCCTGTTTGCCAACGCCGCCGCCCATCTGATTGTGCTCGATGGCTGGAGCGACCGACAGTACTTCGACGCCGTGGTCATCGCCAACACCGATTCGGTACTGCGCGCCGTGGATTACCTTATCGAGAAAGGTCACAAGCAGATCGGCTATCTGGCGGGCGACCTTCGCATCCGCAACTTTAAGGACCGCGAGCGCGGCTATCGCCAAGCGCTTGAGGATGCGGACCTTGAGACCAACCCGGCATGGCGCGTCACGCTAGGCACTACGCTCGAGGGCGCTTACCACGACATGGGCGTGTGGCTCGACAATGCCTCGCGCGACGATCTGCCGACGGCTTTTTTTGCCGAGAACGACGTGCTCGCCGTGGGCGCCATGCGTGCGCTCAACGAACACGGCATCCGCGTGCCCGAGGATGTCTCGATCATCGGCTTTGACGACCTGTCGTTGGGCGCCTTCTCCAACCCGCCACTCACCACGGTGCATGTTCCCAAACATGAGGTGGGCGAGATTGCGGTGCGCCGTCTGGTAGGCAACATCCGCAATCCCAAGAGCTATACCTGCAAGACGGCCGTCTCGACCTACTTTGTCGAGCGCCAGAGCGTGCGCGAACTCTAGGCGAAAGCGCCGCCTGCTCGCGATAGATGCACCCGCGCTGCGGGCGGACACATAAAGTGCCTTAGAGAGGGGGTCCTTCGGGACCCTCTTTTTTGTTCCCCTTGTATGTTCAGAACGTTTACATACCGTTTAGGCTGATTTCTCTACCGTTTACGGGTATTTCGCGTTAAACTTCTAAACATAAGAGTAAAACATTTAGTAAACAGAACAAAACGAAACATGCGTCTGTTTACTGAACATGTGACTAGGGGAGGACGTACATGGATAAGATCAAGCTCGGTTTTGTGCCCACGCGCCGCAGTATCTTTAGCGCGCCGGACGCGATCAAGTACCGCGGCCTGACGGCTGACCGTCTGCGCGAGATCGGCGTCGACATCGTGGATATCGACGACATCAACGACGAGGGTCTGCTGTTCGACGACAGCCACATCGAGCCTATCGTCAAGAAGTTCCGCGCCGAGGGCGTCGACGGCATCATGCTGTGCCACGCCAACTTTGGCACCGAGTACGTTTGCGCCCGCCTTGCCCGCGAGCTCGGCCTGCCCGTGCTGCTGTGGGGCCCGCGCGACGAGCGCCCCGAGCCCGACGGCACCCGCCTGCGCGACAGCCAGTGCGGTCTGTTCGCCACCGGCAAGGTCCTGCGCCGCTTCCAGGTCCCCTTCACCTACATGACCAACTGCCGCCTGACCGACCCCGAGTTCGAGCGCGGCGTCTGGGACTTCCTGGCCGCGTGCAACGTGGTCAAGACCTTCAAGCACACCCGTATCCTGCAGATGGCCACCCGCCCGTTCGACTTCTGGTCGACCATGTGCAACGAGGGCGAGTTGCTCGAGAAGTTCAACATCCAGCTTTCGCCCATCCCCATGACCGAGCTTGTCCAGGCCGTGCGCGACGCCCAGGCCGACGAGCAGGCCATGGCCGCCATGCTCGCCCACATTAGCGACAGCTTTGAGATCTGCATCCCCGAGGATAAGGTCCCCGCGGTCGCAGGACTCGCCATTGCCATGAAGCGCCTGGTCGAGAAGTACGGCTGCAACGCCGGCGCCATCCAGTGCTGGAATGCCCTGCAGGACGAGCTGGGCATTATGCCCTGCGCCGCCAACGCCATTCTCAACGAGATGGGTATCCCCGTCGTCTGCGAGACCGACATCCACGGCGCCATCACCGCGCTCATGGTCGAGGCGGCCGATCTTGGACGTCACCGCGGCATGTTCGCCGACTGGACCGTCCGCCATCCCGACAACGAGAACGGCGAGCTGCTGCAGCACTGCGGCCCCTGGCCCTGCAGCTGCGCGGCCGTCAAGCCCAAGCTCACCTACCCGCTGGCCTTCGATCACCCCGGTGCGCTGACGGCCGAGGCCAAGCACGGCGACCTCACCCTTGCCCGCTTTGACGGCGACAACGGCGAGTACTCGCTGCTGCTGGGCAACGCCCGCGGCATCGACGGCCCGGCCGGTATGGGCACCTATCTGTGGGTCGAGGTCGAGAACCTCAAGCGCCTCGAGGCCAAGATTGTCGAGGGCCCCTACATCCACCACTGCGTGGCCATCCACGCCAACGTGGTGCCGGTGCTCTACGAGGCCTGCAAGTACATCGGCATCGCCCCCGACCTGTACGACCCCATCGAAGAAGACGTCAAAGCCTACCTGCGAGGAGAGTAGAAATGGCAACTATCGAAGAGCTTGAGTCCCTGCGCTGGGACCTCCGCCGCGATTGCGTCGACATCATCATGGCCGGCGCCGGCGGCCACATCGGCGGCGACATGTCGGTGATCGACGCCCTCATGACCCTCTACGCCAACCATCTGAACATTTCGCCCGAGACCGTCGACGACCCCAACCGCGATCGCTTCGTGCTCTCCAAGGGTCACGCCATGGAGGCCTACTACGCGGTGCTGTGTCACGAGGGCTACCTGGACCTCGACGACGTCAAGGCCCGCTTCTCCAAGTTCGGCAGCCCCTACATCGGCCACCCCAACAACAAGCTCAAGGGCATCGAGATGAACTCCGGCTCGCTCGGCCACGGCCTGCCCGTGGCGGTGGGCATGGCGCTCGCCGGCAAGATGGACGATCGCGACTACCGCGTCTACACCATCATGGGCGACGGCGAGCTTGCCGAGGGCTCGGTCTGGGAGGGCGCCATGAGCGGCGGCAACTACCAGCTCGATAACCTGTGCGCGCTCGTGGACCGCAATCGCCTGCAGATCAGCGGCAGCACCGAGGACGTCATGAAGCAGGACTCGCAGGAGGAGCGCTGGGCGGCCTTCGGTTGGAACGTGCTGTCCATTCCGGGCAACGACGTCCAGGCCATCGACGCCGCGCTGACGCTTGCCGCCGAGACCAAGGGCAAGCCCACGGTCATCATCCTCAACACGGTGAAGGGCTATGGCTCGCCCGTCATGGAGGACAAGGCCGGCTGGCATCACCACCTGCCCAACGACGAGGAATACGCCCAGATCATCGCCGATTTCGCTGCCCACAAGGAGGCCATCAATGGCTAACAAGATCGCCAACCGCAAGGTTATCTGCGACACGCTGCTCGAGGCCGCCGCAACCGACAAGGACATCGTTGTTCTGTGCTCCGATTCACGCGGCTCCGCGTCGCTCACGCCGTTCTTCGATCAGTATCCCCAGCAGTCCGTTGAGGTCGGCATTGCCGAGCAGGACCTGGTGAGCATTGCCGCCGGCATGGCTTCGTGCGGCAAGAAGGCCTGGGCCGCCTCGCCCGCATCCTTTGTGACCACGCGTTCGTATGAGCAGTGCAAGGTCGACGTTTCGTACTCCAACACCAACGTCAAGCTCATCGGCATCTCGGGCGGCGTGTCCTACGGCGCCCTGGGTATGAGCCACCACTCCGCGCAGGATATCGCCGCCATGAGCGCGATTCCCAACATGCGCGTGTATCTGCCGAGCGACCGTTTCCAGACTGCCGAACTCGTGCGCGCCCTGGTCGCCGACAACAAGCCGGCCTACATCCGCGTGGGCCGCAACCCGGTCGAGGACGTGTACACCGAGGATGAGTGCCCGTTCCAGATGGACCGTGCTACCTGGGTGCGCCGCGGCACCGATGTGACGATCGTCGCTACCGGCGAGATGGTCCGTCACGCCGTGGACGCCGCCGACCTGCTGGCCGAGCAGGGCATCTCGGCAACGGTGCTCGACATGTACTGTGTCAAGCCGCTCGACGCCGAGGCCGTGATTGAGGCCGCCGGCGCCACGCGTGCCGTCGTGACCGTCGAGGAGCACAGCCCCTTCGGTGGCCTGGGTTCCATGGTCGCGCAGGTCGTGGGCGAGCATTGCCCGCGTCCGGTCAAGTGCCTGAGCCTGCCCGACGCGCCGGTCATCACCGGTACGAGCCCCGAGGTCTTCGCACACTACGGCCTCACGGGCGCCGGAATCGCCAAGACCGTTGCCGAGTTCCTCGGCAACTAGTAGAAACAGACGCTGCGCGGCCGTCAAGCACCGCACCTTGCCGTTCAAACCGTCGCTTGCGTACACAAAGTACGCGGCGCTCCTCTTTCACGGCAATCTGCGGCACTTGGCGGCCGCTCGCTCCTTGTCCGCCGGGTTTTAGTTTTGAATCGGCGGGGGAGACGGGAGGGTACATGAGCAAATACATCATCGGAATCGATCAGTCCACGCAGGGCACCAAGGCGCTGCTGGTGGACGAGGGCGGCCATCTGATTCATCGTGCCGACCGCGCACATCGCCAGATCGTCAACGAGGCCGGCTGGGTGAGCCATGATCCGGCCGAGATCGCGGCCAACGTTCTGGCCGTGGCACGTGCCGTGGTGGAGGAGACCGGGGTCGACCCGGCCGACGTCGCCGGCATCGGCATCTCCAACCAGCGCGAGACCACCGTTGCCTGGAACCGCACGACGGGCGAGCCGTTGTGCGACGCCGTGGTGTGGCAGTGCGCCCGCGCCTGCGAGCTGTGCGACGAGCTGGCTGCGCGCGAGGGCGTGGCCGAGCTGGTGCGCGACACGACGGGCCTGGTGCTCTCGCCCTACTATCCGGCGGGCAAGATGGCCTGGATTCTCGCGAACGTGCCGGCGGCTGCCGAGGCCGCTGCGGCGGGTGAGCTGTGCCTGGGCACGATTGACGCCTGGGTGGTCTGGACGCTCACGGGCGGCGCGGAATTTCGCTGCGACTGGTCCAATGCCAGCCGCACGCAGCTGTTCGACCTGCGCCGCGGCTGCTGGAGCGAGCCGGTGTGCCAGGCCTTTGGCATCGATGCTGCCTGCCTGCCGCAGGTGACCGACTCCGACGGCTTGTTCGGCACAACGGACCTGGGCGGCTTTTTGCCGGCGCCCGTGCCCATTCACGGCGTGCTCGGCGACAGCCACGCGGCCCTGTTTGCGCAGGGTTGCCACAGCCGCGGCATGGCCAAGGCCACGTATGGCACCGGCAGCTCGGTCATGATGAACGTTGGCGACGAGTTCGTCGCCAGCTCGCACGGGCTTTCGAGCTCGCTTGCGTGGCGCATGGACGGCGTGACCGAGTACGTGCTCGAGGGCAACGTGAGCTACGCCGGCGCCGTCAAGACCTGGCTGCGCGACGACCTTGAGCTCATCAACAACCCCGAGGAAGTCACCGACCTGTGCTATGTCGCCAACCCGGCGAGCCGCGTCTACTTTGTGCCGGCGTTTACCGGCCTGGGCGCGCCGCACTGGGCAAGCGACGCCGAGGGCTGCGTCTTTGGAATGACGCGCACCACGGGCCGCGCGGAGTTCGTGAAGGCTGCCGACGAGTCGATCGCCTATCAGATCTTTGACGTGATCGATGCGATGGTCGAGGATTCGGGCGCGGCGCTGGCCGAGCTTCGCGTTGACGGCGGCCCCACGCGCGATGCGTACCTGATGCAGTTTGAGAGCGATCTGGTGGGCTCACCCATCCGCATCGCGAGCAACGATGAGATGAGCGGCCTGGGCGCGGCTTGGGCCTGCGGCATTGCGCTGGGTATGTACACGCGCGACGTGGTCGACGTCTACGGCGCCCGTGGCATCGTGGAGCCTTCGATGCCCGCCGACGAGCGAGCCAAAAAGATCGCCGGCTGGCGTCACGCCGTTGAGGCAACAATCGCATACACTGCCTAGAGTGATTTTTCTGGGACGGGGATTAAAAACTCATTGGTCCTCGTCCCAGGTAGCTAATTTGGGACGGGGCTTTTTGACTGGTATGATTGGTGCGACCATTCCAACCAGCTAAAAGAGCCCCGTCCCAAATTGACTACCGAGAGGATCTGCCATGGAGCGCATTGCGAGCTTTTCTGTCGATCATCTGCTGCTTGAGCCCGGCGTATACGTGAGCCGCATCGACCGCGACCCGGCGACCGGTGCTGCCGTCACCACCTTTGACCTGCGCCTGACCACGCCCAACAAGGAGCCGGTCATGAACACGGCCGAGTGCCATACCATCGAGCACCTGGGCGCGACGTTTCTGCGCAATCATGCCGAGTGGTCGAGCCATATTGTCTACTTTGGCCCCATGGGCTGCCGCACGGGCTTTTACCTCGTCGTGTTTGGCGAGGTGACGAGCGAGGAGATCCTGCCGCTCGTGCGCGAGCTGTTTGAGTTCGTCGCCGGCTTTGAGGGCGATGTCCCCGGAGCCGCTCCCGAGGAGTGCGGTAACCACCTGGACCAGAACCTCCCCATGGCCAACTGGCTCGCGCATCGCTACCTCGACCGCGACCTGGCCGATATCGACGAGAAGCACCTGCACTACCAACAGGCATAAGGATTGCCTTCTGCTTCTAAACCGTTCACATGGAGATATCGACCGTTTAACTGTTTAGTAATGTTTACACGAGGTCATTTACGGTGTTTCGCTTAAACTGGCAACCAGAGTGATATTCAGGCAAGGCTCCTGAAGCAGCATCTGTCGACATTGATTGTCGGATTCTGCTTCGGGAGCCTTGTTTTGTTTAAGGGGGACACATGGAAATCGTTAAACGAATTAACACCAGCGCTGTCCTCTGCATCGACGGAAATGGCAGGCAGCTGGTGGCATTCGGGCGTGGCCTGGGGTTTAAGGACGTTGGCGATGAATTACCGCTCTCGGAGATTCAACGAACGTTCTATAACGTTAGTTCCCGCTACATCGCTCTCATTGATGAAGTCTCGGATGAACTTCTCGAGCTGACCTCGGATGTTATTGATATGTCGACAGGACTGCTTCCCTATGAAGTAAGCCCTAATTTGCCGTTTATTCTTGCGGACCATATCGCGTATGCAATTAAGCGCAAGGAGCAAAACATTGTTGTCCATATGCCCTTGTCTTTTGATGTTCGCCAACAATATCCCGTCGAATTCAAAATCGGCGAGTACGCGCTTCGAATAATCAGGAAACGTCTCAATGTTAGGCTTCCCGCTCATGAGACAGTTGGAATTGCCATGGCGTTTATCAATAACATGGCCGATTCGGATTCATGTGAGCTGGCTGAAGAGTTTGGCACGGACGTTTACGATCGCGTTCTCGAAGAATCAACTATTGCCGTTGAAAGACGGCTTGGTATTCAAGTTGATCGGGAGGGCTTCGATTATGCAAGGTTCGCAACCCACCTTCAGTACCTATTCAATAGGTTGAACTCTGGCGAAAGTATCGTAAGCGACAACCGCAAGATGTATCTCTCGCTCAAAGATGAATATCCGGTGGCATCGGCGTGCGCCGATGACATCGCTTCTGTTCTCAGTCGGCTGACGGGCCAAGAACTTATAGACGAAGAAAGACTCTACCTGATGATGCATATCAATCGAATCGCATCGAAAGCTAGGTAATTGGTCGGCGAAGGCGCGCGCTTTGCCGATGGTTACATATAAAACACAACATGGGAGAAATGGTATTTATGGCAGATACAACCAAGCTCGCTGCCGAGATTCTCGAGATGGTGGGCGGTGCAGAAAACGTTACATTTGTAGCCCACTGCATGACTCGTTTAAGGTTCAATCTTAAGGACGAAAGCATCGTGGATGATGCAAAAGTCAAGGCAATCGACGGTGTGATCGATATTCGCCATTCAGCAGGGCAATACCAAGTGATTGTGGGGCCCAAGGTCGATAAGGTCTACGAAATCGTTGCAAAGGAAACCGGGGTGGACACCGGGAAGTCCGCGGCAGATGAAGGCGAGACCAAAGGTTTCCTGGGAAAGCTGATGAAGCTGATCAGCGGCATCATGATGCCCGTTCTTCCCGCCTTGATTGCATGCGGAATGATAAACGCTGTCCTTAGTATCCTGACGACGGCAGGTGTCGTTTCCGCTGAGAGCGGAATTTATACCCTGCTGTACGGCATGGGAAACGCCAGCATGTATTTCTTGCCCGTTCTCGTCGGATCGTCTGCGGCCAAATTCTTTGGAATCGATCAATACATCGGTGCGGTGCTCGGTGCAATTCTGCTTTACCCGACTTTTGTTGCCGCAGCTGGAGCTGGTGATGCGCTGGATTTGTTCGGCATGAAGTTCACGATGGTGAGCTATGCCTCGACGGTGTTTCCCGCTATCGTGGCGGCTTGGTTCGCATCCGTTCTTTATAAGTGGCTGCGTGCGGTTCTTCCCGATGCTTTGGCATTTGCACTCGTTCCGTTCCTGACAGTTGCTATTGCTGCCCCCATCTCGCTTCTTGTGGTTGGCCCGGTTATCCAACAGGCGAGCTCCTTGCTTGCGACTGCCGTACTGGCGGTCTATCAGTTCAGCCCCATTCTTTGCGGCGTTATTCTTGGACCGATATTTGGCCTCGTCATGATTCCTCTTGGACTCCATTGGGCCCTCATTGTGATCTCCATCAACAATATTATGACCGTCGGTTCCGACCCTATCCTTGGACTTCTTTGCGGTAGCATGGGTGTCGTCGGCGCTTGCTTGGCGTTTGCTTTCCGCTCGAAGGATCCGAGCGAAAAGAGCCTTGGATTCAGCTGTGCCATTACGAGCCTGTGCGGAATTACAGAACCTGCCCTGTACGGCATAGTTTTGGAGCACAAGAAGATCATCGTTGCTTCCATGATTTCTGGTGCAATTAGCGCTGTTATCCCGGCTATCTTCAATACCCGCACGTTCGTTATGACGTCGAGTGGTATTTTCAGCTTCCCCGGCTACATGAATCCTTCCGGTGATATGAGCAGCCTTATTGGTGCGATCCTTTGCAATGTCGTTGGTTTCATTCTTACCTTCGTCCTCGTCTACATCATGTATCGCCCTGGTGCAGACACGTCGGCGGAATAGACAATTATTCGGAATGTAAGCTGCTGAAAACCCCGCGGCAGATTGCATATGGTGGGCTTGCGATTGATCTGCGCGAGCCCACCTCGTTTTTGGAGTGACTGGTTATGACAATTACTGCCGATATGACATTTGGAGAAATCGCACTTCTTCCTGAGTTCGCTGGGTTCGGTGAGCATCTCATGCTTTGCCGACCTTCAACTTGGGAGCGCATGTGGAATAAGCCCATCGCGGCCCATTTGAATTCCGACACTAATCCGTATGAAGTTACTCGTGTTCTGCGCGGGTTGAATCGGATTGTTGAGCTTGCGGATGACGGGAGGCAGGTTGCATACGATATTTGGGATGAAGCCGATTGTATTCGCGATCCGACCCGGCGCAACACAAAGC
>CABSMB010000023.1 GCA_902478705.1 uncultured Collinsella sp.
ATGCGCTCGAAGGTTCTATCTTTGCCGCCGGCTCAACCATGAACTGGCTGCGCAACAACATGGGCATCATCTCGAGCGTGAGCGAGTCCGCGCAACTCGCCACTTCGATTAACGACAACGAGGGCTGCTACTTCGTCCCCGCCTTCGCAGGCCTGGGCGCTCCCTGGTGGGACCCGCGTGCTCGCGGTATCGTGTGCGGCCTGACCGGCGCCTCGAGTCGCGCGACCATTGTACGTGCGGCCTGCGAGTCCATGGCCTACCAGAGTTATGACGTGCTGCGCGCCATGGAGCAGGACGTGGGACTTTCGATTGAGCGCCTGTCCGTCGATGGCGGTGCCTCGCGCAACGAGTTCATCATGCAATTCCAGGCCGATCTGCTGGATATCCCCGTGTTGCAGTGTGAGACGGTGGAGACCACGGCGATCGGCGCCGCGTACTTGGCGGGCCTTGCCGTCGGCTATTGGGAGGATTTGGAGGAGCTGGAGCAAAACGCTCAGATCGTCAAAGTCTTCCATCCTCACATGTCCGCCGAGCGCCGTGAGAGCAACCTCGCTGGTTGGCGTGATGCCGTCAAGCGTTCGCTCAACACCGCTCAGTAGGGCTGCGACGAGCTGCTCGATACAACAAACCGTTAAACTTATGCACGGCGCGAGGCAACAACGTCGCCATGCGCCTTGTCAGCAAGGCCATCTTCCGGCCGCAATGAAAGGGGCATCAACCCATGACCGTCACCTACGATACGTCCCGTGTGACCCTTGTCGATCACCCACTCGTCCAGCACAAGCTGTCGATCTTGCGCGACAAGAGCACTGGCACCAACCAGTTCCGCCAGCTCGTGCGCGAGCTTGCGCTCTTTGACGGCTACGAGGCCATGCGCGACCTGCCCATGGAAGACGTCGAGGTCGAGACCCCCATCACCACCGCAACGTTTAAGCAGCTCGCCGGCAAAAAGCTCGCCATCGTTCCCATCCTGCGCGCAGGCCTCGGCATGGTCGACGGTATCCTCGACTTGGTACCCTCGGCTCGCGTGGGCCACATCGGTATGGAGCGCGACGAGGTCACCCACGAGCCGCATGAGTATTACTGCAAGATGCCCAAGGATATCGATCAGCGCATCTGCCTGGTTGTCGACCCCATGCTCGCCACGGGCGGTTCGGCCGAGATGGCCATCAGCTACCTGCGCGAGCGCGGTGTCAAGGATATCCGCATGCTGTGTATCGTCGCCGCGCCCGAGGGCCTCAAGTCGCTGACCGAAAAGGACCCCGACGTACATATTTATACCTGCGCCATCGATGACCATCTCAACGAGGCCGCCTACATCGTTCCCGGCCTGGGCGACGCCGGAGACCGCATCTACGGTACGCTGTAATCTCTGGGCCATACCGGCTAACGTCGAAAATACGAAGAAATGGTGCGCGCGGGCGAGCAAAAGTCGTCCACGCGCACTTCTGTTAACGGACGTTTTGCGCTGAGGGGTTCGAAAAAACGTATTACCGTACCTGCGGCATAAAGAAGGCCTTAAGAAAACGTACAGGTGCGTATTAACCGTTTGTTTTACGGTTGTACTTTAGCGATTGGCTCGTACAATAGTCACCAATGTTTGGCTGGGACTGTGCTGTGAGGCGTTAAAAAGGAAAGCGAGGAAGCCAGTGTTTCAGATAGCCGATCTGCTCGCTATCGTTGCAGGCGCCATCGCGGGCGCAATTGCCTTCCTTCCCTTTGTTTTTACGCTCAAGCCGGTTCTTGACGATAAACAGAATGCGGACATGCTCAAGGGCATGGTGAGTCTGGCGGTCTCGGCAGTCGCCCTGCTCGTCTTTACCTTGGTTGTGTTTGCGTTGTTCGGAGAGGCATTTCGCATGTTCCTCCTGGGCGAGGCGATCGGCTTCGTGGCCTTTATGGCCGCCTGCACGGTTCGCGTCGCCAAGGCGCTGCGAGATCCTCATGAGGTCGAAAGGTAAGTCGTGGAAATTTTTGAAAAGCTGCCTGATGAGATTAATCATCTGGTCAGCGAGTTCAGCTCCACCCCTGTCGTGGGCGATCTGAGCTGCGGCATCACGCAGTACTCGTTTTGGCTGATCGTCTCCACGATCGTGCTCCTGATCGTCCTGGCCGTGTTCAAGAAGAAGCAGACCCTGGTTCCCAAGGGCTTCTTCGTCAACGGTTTCGAGTACATCATCGAGTACGTCGAGAACGATATCGGCAAGGGCGTCGTGGGTGAGAACTGGAAGAAGCACTTCCCGTTCCTGTGCTCGCTTTTCCTGTTCATCCTGATCAATAACATGATCGGCCTGATCCCGGGAATGAAGCCCGGCACCGGCGCAATCGGCTCCACCGCCGCGCTCGCCATCTTCGCCTTCGTGTACTTCATCTACTACGGATGCAAGGCTCACGGCGTGATCGGCTACATCAAGAGCCTCGCCCCGCAGGGCGTGAGCTTCCCGATGAACGTGCTTGTGTGGGTCGTCGAGCTTTTCTCGACCTTCCTGCGCCTCATCACGCTCGCCGTCCGTCTGTTCTGCAACATGTTCGCAGGACACGTGGTCATGGGCTCGTTCGCCATCATGGCGAGCATGTTCATGCAGCCGCTGCTTCAGCAGGTTTCCGCGGCCCACGCCGTCGGCGCCCTGCCTTCGCTGGCCTGGCTTGCCATCCTCATCCTGATCTATGCGATCGAGCTTGTGGTCGGCGCCATCCAGGCTTACGTCTTCACGGTCCTTACCGCCGTGTATGTCTCCGAGGCAGAGGAGGTCGCGGAGGAGGAGTAGTCTTCCGTTCGCGCCTTAAAGGTAAGGCAATTCGTTAAACCGCCGGTGCCCGTACCCATGGAGCCCGGCAGTTATAAAAAGGTTATCCTGCGTGAAATAAGACACGCACGACAAAGGAGGAATCGTGGGAGTTATCGGTTACGGTCTCGGTGTTATCGGCGCTGGTCTTGCTATCGGCCTGTCTGCTCTGGGTGCTACGGGTGCTATGGCCCGTCAGCCTGAGGTCCAGGGCCGCGTGTTCACCGTCTTCATCATGGGCTCCGCCTTCGGCGAGGCTCTGGCTCTGATCGGCTTCGTTGTCGCGCTGATCGTTAAATAGCACGGAGCGTCAAGTATGAATCTTTCATCCCAGAAGAGCGCGATCGCACTCTCCGCGTCCGCGGCCGCGCTGCTCATGCCGGTGTCCGCGTTCGCCGAGGACGGCGCTGCCGGTGCGGACATCCTCATCCCCAAGATGGCGGAGTTCATCCCGGCGCTCATCGCCTTCCTGATCATCTGGATCGTGCTGGCCAAGGTCGCCCTGCCGGGCATCATGAACACCATGGAGGAGCGCGGCAAGAAGATCGAGGAGAGCCTCGACGAGGCCGAGAAGACCAAGCAGGAGGCTATCGCCAAGCGCGCTGAGTCCGACTCGATCGTCACCGACGCCCGTCGTCAGGCTGCCGACATCGTTCTCGAGGCCCGCAAGGACGCCGAGTCCGAGCGCGCCCGCATTATCGATGCCGCTCACAAGGAGGCCGAGGAGATCATCGCCAAGGCCCACACGACCGTCGAGGACGAGCGCAAGTCCATCTACGCCGGTGCCGCGAGCTCCATCGCCGACCTGTCCGTTGCCGTCGCCACCAAGATCGTGGGCGAGGCACTCGAGGACGAGGCCGAGCAGAAGAAGCTCATCGAGCGCTACATCCAGGAAGCAGGTAGCCTGAATGCCGACTAGCCGCTATCAGGACAAGGTGCTCGAGACCTACGCGCGCTCCCTTCTGGAAGCCGCCAAGGCCGAGAACCATGTGTTCGAGGACCTCGAGATGATCGAGCGCCTGGCTTCCGCCAGCCCCGAGATCATCGCCGTGCTCGATACCATGTCCAAGCGCGACCAGCTCGACCTTCTTCCCAAGGTGGCAGCTGCCTTTAAGTATGTTGCCGAGGAAGACGAGGATGTAGTGGGCGTGACCGTCACCACGGCGATCCCGCTCGACGACGAGCTGCGTCAAACCATCACTAAGAAATGCGAGCAGGACTTCGGCCGCAAGGTGTTCCTTATCGAGCAGGTCGACCCGTCTATCGTGGGCGGCCTGGTGCTCGAGGCCCGCGGCGAGCGTCGTGACATTTCCGTCAAGACGCAGCTGCGCATCGCGCAGGAGACCCTCGCAAACTCTGCTAATTCGTACGGAGGTGAAGCCTAATGTCCGAAACCCTCAATGCCCAGGATATCGCCAAGAAACTGCAGGAGCAGCTCACGAGCCTCTCCGCGACGGTCGATACGCATGAGGTTTCAACGGTCGACGAGGTAGGCGACGGCATCGCGCGCGTCTCCGGCCTCAAGAGCGCCATGGCAGGCGAGCTTCTGGAGTTCAAGAGCTCCGATACCGGTGAGACCGTCTTCGGCCTTGCCCAGAACCTTGACCGTGACGAGGTCGGCGCCGTTCTGTTTGGTGCCGTCGACTCCATCAAGGAGGGCGACGAGTGCCGCACCACGGGCCGCATTATGGATATCCCCGTGAGCCGCGCCATGCTCGGCCGCGTCGTCAATCCGCTCGGCCAGCCCATCGACGGCCTGGGCGACATCGTCGCCACGCACCGTCGTCCCATCGAGTTCAAGGCCCCCGGCGTCATCGACCGTACCCCGGTGTGCGAGCCGGTTCAGACCGGTCTGTTGGCCATCGACTCCATGGTGCCTATCGGCCGCGGCCAGCGTGAGCTCATCATCGGCGACCGCAAGACCGGTAAGACCGCCATCGCCATCGACGCTATCCTCAACCAGCGCGGCAAGGGCATGGTCTGCATCTATGTCGCCATCGGCCAGAAGGCCTCCACGGTTGCCAACATCCGCGAGACCCTCGCTCAGCACGGTGCGCTCGACTACACCATCATCGTTTCGGCCACCGCTGCCGATTCCGCCCCTATGCAGTACATCGCGCCTATGGCCGGTGCCGCTATCGGCGAGTTCTTTATGTACAACGGCGAGGACGGCAAGCCCGCTAGCGAGACCAACCCCGGCGGCCACGTGCTCGTCATCTACGACGACCTGTCCAAGCAGGCTGTGGCCTACCGTCAGATGTCGCTGACGCTGCATCGTCCGCCCGGACGCGAGGCCTATCCTGGCGACATCTTCTACCTGCACTCTCGTCTGCTCGAGCGTGCCGTCAAGATGTCCAAGAAGAACGGCTACGGTTCCATGACGGCTCTGCCGATCATTGAGACCCAGGACGGCGACGTCTCGGCCTACATTCCGACCAACGTCATTTCCATTACCGATGGTCAGATTTACCTGCAGTCCGAGCTCTTCTTCCAGGGCCAGCGCCCGGCAGTCGACGTGGGCATCTCCGTGTCCCGCGTCGGTGGCGACGCGCAGACCAAGGCCATGAAGCAGGTCGCCGGTAACCTCCGTCTGGACCTCGCTTCGTACCAGGAGCTTGCCGGCTTTACGCAGTTCGGCTCCGACCTCGACGAGGCAACGCAAAAGCAGCTTACCCACGGCGCTCGCATGACCGAGCTCCTTAAGCAGCCGCGCTACAAGCCGTTCGAGGTTTCCGAGCAGATCGTTGCGCTGTTCGCCGGCAACGAGGGCTTCCTGGACGACCTTGAGATCGCCGACGTGCTGCCCTTCCGTGCCGAGCTCATCGAGTACATGGACAACGGCTTTGGCTCGCTGCTCGACAAGGTTCGCGCCAAGAAGATCGATGACGACACCAAGGCTGAACTCTTGCGTGTCATCGGCGACTTTAAGCAGCAGTTCATGGCCAAGCACCATGCCGACACGACTGGATCAGAGGAGAACTAAGCCCTATGGCCAACCTTCGCGACATTAAGAAGCGAATCTCCTCGGTTACCACGACCAAGCAGATCACGCGCACGATGGAGATGGTCTCTACGGCCAAGATCCGTCGTGCCCTCGATCGCTCCAAGCAGGCCGAGCCCTATAAGGAGGCGCTGACCGACGTCATGTTGACGGTTGCCGGCGACGCCTCCTGTTCGGGCACCGATCCCATGCTGCAGAAGCATGAGAACGTCAAGCATGGCCTGATTGTCGTTATTGCCTCGGACCGCGGCCTTGCCGGCGGTTTCAATACGACGGTGGAGCGCACGGCCGAAAAGCTCGCCGCTTCTTGGGCGAACGACGGCATCGAGTGCGAGATCATTGCATGCGGGCGTAAGCCGGCCACGTATTTCCGCGACCGCGCAAACGTCATCATGCACTTTGAGGGCAACTCCTCCGAGCCCGATTTCAATCAGGCCCGCATGATCTCCTCTCATATCTGCGATGCGTATCGTGCCGGTGAGCTTGACCGTGTCGAGCTTGTCTACCACCACGCCAAGAACCGCGTGGATCAGGAGCTTCGCGTCGAGCACTTGCTGCCGCTCGATCCCGAGATGATCGCTATGGCCCACGGTCCGCGTAAGAACGAGACCGACGCCCCTAAGCGCATCTCGTCCACGTTCGAGTTCGTGCCCTCTCCCGAGCATGTTCTCGGCAAGCTTGTACCGTCGTATATCCTGACGGTCATCTACCAGGCCCTGATCGATTCGGCGGCCGCCGAGCAGGGTGCACGCCGCAAGGCCATGCACTCCGCGACGGAAAACGCCACCGCGATCATCTCGACCCTTACCCGCACGTATAGTCGCGTGCGCCAGGCTTCGATCACGACCGAGATCAACGAGATCGTTGGCGGAGCCTCAGCATTGGAGGAACAGTAATGGCTAATAACACCGTAAAGCTTGCGGTCGAGGAAGCCACCAAGAAGACGACTGCCGGTGATGGTCGCATCATGCGTATCATCGGCCCTGTCGTCGACGTCAAGTTTGACGGCGCGGTGCCCCCGATCTACAACGCGCTCACGGTCGAGGCCGAGACCCCGATCGGTCACCTGAGCACGATCCTCGAGGTTGAGAGCCAGCTTCCGGGCGGCGTCGTCCGCACGGTTGCCATGTCCTCGACCGACGGCCTGCAGCGCGGCCTCACCGCCACCGATACCGGTGAGCCCATGAAGATGCCCGTTGGCCCCAAGACGCTCGGCCGCATTTGGAACGTCATGGGCAAACCCGTCGACGGTAAGCCCATGCCCGAGGTGGAGGAGTTCTACCCCATCCACCACGCAGCGCCCCGTTTCGACGAGCTCACCACCAAGACCGAGATCTTCGAGACCGGCATCAAGGCCGTCGACCTGCTCGAGCCCTACATCCGTGGCGGCAAGACGGGTCTGTTCGGCGGCGCCGGCGTCGGCAAGACCGTTCTGATTCAGGAGCTCATCAACAACCTCGCCCAGGAGCACGGCGGCACCTCGGTGTTCACCGGCGTCGGCGAGCGTACCCGTGAGGGTACCGACCTGTTCCTCGAGATGAGCGAGTCTGGCGTTATCGATAAGACCTGCTTGGTCTATGGTCAGATGAACGAGCCGCCCGGAGCGCGTCTGCGCATCGGTCTGGCTGGCCTTACCACCGCTGAGTACTTCCGCGATCGCGGCCAGGACGTTCTGCTGTTCATCGACAACATCTTCCGCTTCTCCCAGGCCGGTTCCGAGGTTTCCGCACTGCTGGGTCGTATGCCGTCCGCCGTTGGTTACCAGCCTACGCTGGCTACCGAGATGGGTGACCTCCAGGAGCGCATTACCTCGACCAAGACGGGTTCCATTACCTCCGTCCAGGCTGTCTACGTCCCTGCAGACGACCTGACCGACCCGGCGCCTGCCACGACGTTTACGCACCTCGACGCCACCACGGTTCTTTCGCGTAGCATTTCGTCGCTCGGTCTGTTCCCGGCCATCGACCCGCTCGCGTCTTCCTCCGACGCCCTCGATCCCTCGATCGTCGGCGAGGAGCACTACCGTGTCGCCGTCAAGGTCCAGGAGCTCCTGCAGGAGTACTCCGACCTTCAGGACATCATCGCCATTCTGGGTATGGACGAGCTGTCCGAGGAGCAGCGCCTTACGGTCAACCGTGCCCGTAAGATCCAGCAGTTCCTCTCCCAGTCCTTCCACGTCGCCGAGAAGTTCACCGGCAACCCCGGTGTCTATGTCCGCGTCGAGGATACCGTCCGCTCCTTCGCCGAGATTGTCGACGGCAAGGCCGATGACCTGCCCGAGCAGGCGTTCCGCTATGCTTCCACGATTGAGGACGTGCGCGAGCGCGCCCGCAAGATGGGGGAGAAGTAGGTTATGCGTATCCGCATCGTGTGCCCCGTGAGCTGCGCCTATGAGGGCGACGCTGCGTTTGTGTCGATTCCGTCCACGGATGGCGAGTTCGGCGTTCTGCCTGCTCACTCCAGCGAAATCTGCACGATCGACCGCGGTTGCGTTCGCGTTTCCGATAAGGCCATGGGCACTGTCGACCACACGTTTGCCGTGGCCGGCGGCTATGCCCAGGTTGCGGACGATGTCGTGACCGTTCTCGCCGAGCGCGCTTGCGATTTGGCGACCGTCGACGCCGACAAGGTTAAAGCTGATATTCAAGGTTTTGAAGAGAAGCTGGGTAATTTGTCGGAGGATGATGCACGCCGCGCCTACCTCTATAATGAAATCGCATGGTGTAAGCTCAAGCTTGCCCAATAGTCAGACGTTTTAGCGTTCGACCATTTGCGAACACATCATGCCCGGGATGGCCCAGCCATCCCGGGCATGCTTTTTGAAAGGGTAGACCTTGGATATTATCCGCGTTGAGGGTGGCCACGCCATCGGAGGTTCCGTGCCTGTTTCGGGTGCCAAGAACTCCGCGCTCAAACTTATGGCGGCAACGCTTCTGGCGCCGGGCAAGACGACGCTGCAGAACGTGCCTGATATTTCCGATGTCCACGTGATGGGCAAGGTGCTCAAGGGTATGGGCGCTACGATCGATGTTCTCGACGAGCACACGCTCGAGATCGATACCTCCCAGGTTGATTCTTGGGAGGCGCCCTACGAGCTCGTTGCCAAGATGCGCGCTTCCACGGCCGTGATGGGACCCCTGCTGGGCCGTTTCCATCGCGCCAAGATCGCCATGCCCGGTGGCTGCAACCTGGGTGCTCGCAAGATCGATATGCATATCTTGGGTCTTGAGGCCTTGGGCGTTGAGTTCGATACCGCCCACGGCTATATCAACGCCAACGCGCCCCAGGGCCTGCACGGTACCACCGTCACGCTCGAGTTTGCCAGTGTCGGTGCGACCGAGAACCTCATCATGGCCTCCGTGCGCGCGCAGGGTACCACGGTAATCGACAATGCCGCCCGCGAGCCCGAGATCGTCGATCTCGCCAACATGCTCAACGAAATGGGTGCCAAGATTGTCGGCGCCGGTACGCCTGTCGTGACCATCGAGGGCGTGGAGGAGCTGCATCCCGTTACCCATCGCGTGGTGGGCGACCGTATCGAGGCCGGTACCTTTATCGTTGCCGGTGCGTTGATGGCCGACGATTGCGGTGTCGACGTCACAGGCTTTTGCCCCATTCACTTGGGCATGGTGCTCAAGAAGATGGAGCTCATGGGCATCGACTGCGAGCGCGTCGAGGATGGCGTCCATGTGAACCGTGCCGAGCGCATCAAGCCGGTCGATATCCAGACGCTCCCGTTCCCCGGTTTCCCCACGGATATGCAGGCGCAGATCATGGTGCTTTCCGCCCTGGCCGACGGCAGCTCCGTTATCACCGAGAATATCTTCGAGAATCGCTTTATGTTTGCATCCGAGCTGGTGCGCATGGGCGCCGATATTCGCATCGAGAGCCATCACGCTATGATTCACGGCGTCAAGGGCTTCTCCGGCGCTCAGGTAACCTCACCGGATCTTCGTGGTGGCGCGGCACTCGTCGTCGCCGGCCTAATTGCCTACGGCACGACCGAGCTCTCGGCCATCCATCACATTAAGCGCGGCTACGAACAGTTTGTTGAAAAGCTGCAGGCGCTTGGCGCTCATGTCGAGCACGCCACTGTTCCCGATCCCGTCATCTACTAATGCAGGTTGCCTATGTTTAAGAAAAAGCCCATTACGGAATCTCGAAGACCTTCGACTGGCGCTCAGGCAAAAATTTATAGCCGCGATAACGTTGCCCGCTATTCCGAGCGCGCCCGTCAGCGCCGTCGCGGTCATACGGTTCGCCGCGTTGCGCTCATTGCTGTGCTCGGTGTGCTGCTGAGCGCTACGACTGCCGCCGGCCTGTGGTTTGCCACCATTATGGGCAAGCTCGGCGATTCCAATGTCATTACCGACAACCTGCGCCAGATCCTGGTTGATACCGACGAGGCAAAGGACCCGTTCTACGTGCTACTCCTTGGCACTGACGGTCGCCCGGGCGAGGATACATACCGCGCCGACTCGATTATCCTGGCGCGTATCGACCCCACGCAAAAACAGGCGACGCTCATCTCCATTCCGCGCGACACCAAGGTCGTCTACAACGGCTC
>CABSMB010000024.1 GCA_902478705.1 uncultured Collinsella sp.
CTCGTGGGCTCGGAGATGTGTATAAGAGACAGGCAGAAAGGCGGCGGCGGAACTCATCGAGCTTGGATGCCTCAATGGTCACGCCCACGGCGCCCGCATGCCCGCCGCGACGAATCAGCAGGTCGGAGCAGCGCTCTACGGCGTCGAACAGGTTGACCTTGCCCACCGAGCGACCCGAACCGCGCGCGATACCGTCCTCGATCGAGAACAGCAGTGCCGGCACGTGATAACGGTTGGTCAGGCGGCTCGCCACGATACCCTTGACGCCCTCGTGCCAGCCCTCGCCACCCACGACGATCGCACGGCCGCCGTCATAGGTCTCCTCGACCTTTGCCATGGCATCGCGCGTGAGCTCCGCCTCGATCTCGCGGCGCTGACGGTTGATCTCCTCGAGCTCGGCCGCCAGCGCGCTTGCCTCGATAGGATCGCGGGCAAGCAGCAGGTCGAGCGCCAGCTTGGGATCGGCCATGCGGCCGGCAGCGTTTAAGCGGGGAATGAGCGAAAACGACAGGCCATCGGCCGTAATGCTCGAGAGGTCGGCCTTGGCGAGCGCAGCCAGCGCGATATAGCCGGGGCGGGCGGTCACGCGCATCTGCTGGATGCCCTCGGCGACCAGCGCGCGGTTCTCGGGCGTCAGCGGCATCATGTCGGACACGGTACCCAGCGCCGCGACCTCGATCAGCGAACGCCAATACGACGGCTTGCCCAGACGCTCGCCCAGAACCTGCACCAGCTTGAGCGCCACGCCGGCACCGGCAAGCTCGCGCGAAGGGCCCTCGTCCTCGAGTTTGGGGTCGGTCAGGGGCACGCCCTGCGGCACCTGGTCGGAGGGCTCGTGATGGTCCGTAACCACCAGATCGATCCCCAGGTTCTCCAGATAGGAGACCTCTTCCTTGGCGGCGATGCCGTTGTCGACGGTCACGATCAGCTGAGGATGAGCGAGCTCATTAACGCGGTCGAGCGCCGCACGCGACAGACCGTAGCCCTCGTCAAAGCGATGCGGAATAAACGGCGTGACATCGGCGCCAAATGTACGCAGTGCCTCGGTCAGCAGACAGGTCGACGTAATGCCGTCAACGTCAAAATCGCCAAAGACCGCGATGTGCTCGTGGTTGCGAATAGCACGCTCGACGCAGTCGGCAACGACCGACATGCCCGGAATAATGAGCGGGTCGGCCCAGTCGCGATCGAGCGATGGCGTCAAAAACAGCTGGCCCTCCTCGATGGAGCCAATGCCGTGCGCGACCATAATGCGCGCCACCAGCCCGGGAATGCCCAGACCGGCCGAAAGCTCCTTTTCGAGCTCGGGATTTTGCTGGGCGACCGCCCAGCGATGTGTCGTCTTAAGCGATGACATAGGCACCCACCCCCGATAGGGGCAGGTCGCCGCGATACCTCTCACGGTTCATAGCGATGAGTCCTCTGTGTATGCCCGCTTCGGCAGGCAGATCTGTTGAACGGATTTATTATACCGTGCAGCACGGACGCAAAACGCCGCAGTACGCCCCGGTTTCGGTAAACGAAGGCGGTAATATCCTCGAAATAATCGAGCGTTTCTGCCGCACGAACGTATGCAAGCGTCTAGCATATCCATTCAAATGCATTCATGGGCAAAGGGAGTCGCAGGATATATGAAGCAATGGGTTGGACTGGGCAAGTTTCTCGCGGGGCACATGCAGGTCATCGTCCCGATTTGCGTGGCGCTCGGCGTGCTCTTTCCCCAGCAGATCGGCGTGCTCAAGCCCATCGTTCCCGCCCTGTTTGCCTTTATGACGTTTCAGGGCGCACTGAGCAACACCTTCCATCAGGTGGCCGAGGTATTCCGTCGTCCGCTGCACCTGATTCTGGCGCTGTTGGTCTCGGCGGTGTTCATTCCCATCGCGGCTTATGCCATGGGCTCGTTGTTCTTTGGTTCCAACCCCAACCTTGTCTGCGGCATCGTGCTCGAGTACAGCGTACCCGTGGCAGTCACTGCCTTTATGTGGATTAGCATGTTCGGCGGCAACGGCCCGCTCGCGCTCACCATTATCCTGACGTCCTCGGTTATCTCACCTGTGACGATTCCCCTTACGCTCAAGCTCCTGCTGGGCGCCACCGTCTCGATCGACGTGCCGAGCATGATGCAGAATATGGCCTTCATGATCGCCATACCCGCCGTGCTCGGTATCGTCATTAACGAACTCACGCGCGGCTGGGGTCATGAGAAACTCTCCCCCGCGCTTTCGCCCGCCTGCAAGTTCATGATGATGGGGGTCATCGCGTCCAACTCCACCGCCATGAGCGAGTACGTGCTGCACATGAACACGGTGCGCCTGGAAGTCGCCCTCTTTATTTTGGTCTTCGCCATCAGCGGCTTTGTCGTCGGTTTTCTGGTCGCCCGTGCGCTGCATCTGCCGTATAGCGAGACGACCACCATGTGCTTTACCTGCGGCATGCGTAACATCTCTTCGGGCGCCGTCATCGCCACGCAGTACTTTCCGGGCGAAGTCGTGTTCCCCGTCATGTGTGGCACGCTGTTTCAGCAGGTGCTGGCCTCGATTATCGGGCACCTCTTTGAGCGCCTGACCGGCGAGGAGCGCGCCAAACAACGCAAGCGGGTCAAGGCCGGCCGCGACGCGATGGCACGCTAGGCAGCACGCTTTTCGCAGGCGCTCGCCTTACTACGCGAGCGTTTCCAGATGTGCATGCAGGCGCTCAGCATCGATATCGAGCGTGGTCTCGGCATTGACCTGGGCCAAACGATAGCCCACAAAGTAGGGCGATACCACCCAACGTGGCAGCGCCTTGGCAATAGTCCGGCCGTCCATGTGGTAGAAGAACAAGTTGTACGACTCCGCGCGACCGCCGTGGTGTTCGTGCAGGATATAGCGCAGGGCCACCTGAATCGCATCGGCAAACAGGTCCGCTTCGGCTTGGTCGCGGACGTCGTCGCTGGCGGCGATTCCCTGTGGAGCCGAGACGTTGACCTCAAAGAATCCCATAATCGGCTCGGTTGAGATGTTGACCGCGACCCTCCCGTGTCGCCAAACATCGATGCCTTCAAAGTTGGCTGAGGTCAGCGCCGCATAGCCGTCCTCCTGTTCCAAGCCCACAATCTGCATGTGCGGATGGACGAGGCTGCCGCCCGAAAGCGGGCCTTTGTTCTTGTACATGAGCACACTGCGGTACTGTTGGGAATCGATCATCTGCTGCCAACAACCCAGGGCAAACCGCATCACATGATGCAGCTCATCTGGTTCATAGGTCACCAGGTCGGCGTCGTGATTGGCCGACTCGATCAATACGGTCTGACGGGTGGCCCGCAAGGTCTTGAACTTATTCTCGAGCCAGATGCAGTCACCATCGCGCTGGATGATGTTGGCGAGCCCCTCCGTGTCGCAAAAGGGGCACGCGGTGCCAGGGCGACGGTTGTCGTCGGGCTTACCGCTCGCCTGCTGAACGTCAAATACCAGCGCCACGGGTTATACCTCCAGCGGCACGATCTTGGTGCCATGGAGCTCGGAGACGCCTAGCGCCGCCGCGACCGCGTCGCGATTTGCCGTAGTGATGCCGCCGCCAGGAAGGATGGTCAAACGATCGCCCGCATACTCGATTAGGCGAGCCAGGTGATCGAAATTATCCTCGATCGACGTACCGGCTGCGCCGCCATGCGTGAGGATGCGCGTAACGCCGCAGTCGGCAAGTGTATCAATCGCATCGAACTGAGCCTCGGGCGAGAGCTGGTCAAATGCCATGTGGAAGGTGATGTCAAGGGACTCGCGCTTGCACTCCTCGGTCGCGCAGCCCGTAGCCATAACGAGGGCGCCGAGGGTGAGCTCGTCGAGCGCCCAGCCGCTGGCACAGGGCTTGCAGCAGCCAAAGACCAGGCCGTCAACGCCGGCGCTCACAGCAAGGCCCAGGTCCATCTCCATCATGCGTAGCTCGTCCTGGTTGTAATGAAAGTCGCCACCACGCGGACGAATCATGCACATCACTCGCACGTCATGCTCGTGAGCATAGCTGACTGTAGCGCTAATAACGCCGGCGGAAGGCGTGGTGCCACCGACGGCGAGGTTGTCGCACAGCTCAATGCGCCCCGCACCGGCCTCGATGGCCGCCGGCACCCGTTCAAAGTTCTCGGCACAAAACTCGTACAGCATAGATAGCCCCCAAAGACAGCAGATGTTTTCCGACGGGCATTGTCACACATCCCCATGAAGTTGCGGTGGAATAGGGACTGTTTTGGCCTCTGGAGCCCGTATTCAGTCCCTATTTCACCGCAACTCAGAATGATCTCTTGGGGACGGCACAGCTGGCCGAAAAATGTTGCCGATGGCGAATGTTGCGCAACAAGATTTCGGAATCCCGATTAACCATGGCAGTATCGCATTCGTATTTAGAGGAAAGGATTGCCATGTTTAAGAGCATCCAGAAGAGCGGAAGGATCGCAGCGGTCGCCATCGGCCTGATCGCAGCCCTGTCTCCGCTCGCAGCCCCTCCTGCAGCATTAGCCGGCGGTAGCGTACCGACGCCTGAACTGGAGAAGTCGTATAGCTTTAAGGTCAGCAGCGACGTCTCGCATATCAGCACGGGCGACGATTCGAAGTTCGGCTATTTATACGATTACGATTACGATGAGGATGACGGTTACAACTTAAAGAGCGTATCTCTCATCAATTTTAATGACGGTAGCGCATGCCCAATTGCCATCCCGGATAAAGGCCTTGAGTCAGGATGTCCCACATCCAACAATCAACTCTACTGGCGAGACGGCAATAATTTGGTCGCATTCTCGCCAGACAACCAAAGTCAAACAGTCCATCCCATCATTTCGACCAAATATGCCTACACCGAAGAAACCGTCTCTTAAGACGGAAAAAGAGCCGCCGTGGAACATTATGATTATGAATACGAGCCCAAAAAGGTCGAAATCTATGATCTAAAATCCGACAAACTGATCCAGACATATCAATCAAATAAAGATGACTCTTCGTACCGCTACTCAAAAGACATGAGCCGTCTGTATGCCCTACAGGACAATAGCAAAGACGGCGTTGTCGCGCTTAGGGTTTTCAATTGCGATACAGGGTCAACGGAATTGAAAACGGTTAACGTGAAAAAAGATGATAGGTCTTCGGATATCGACGATATCGTCACCAGCTCTTACTCGGACGATATTTATCTTCAGAGCGACACCGCATTAATAAAAGCGGACCGCGATGGAAATATGAGCGTTGTTTTCAACGATGACGACCACGCACCCGATTGGCCTTGTTCATACCCTTCGGCGGAGTTTTATGCCCTCTACACAAAGAAGGGATCGAACGATCTTTTTGAAGAGGATGACGGGGATTACTATCTCAATGAAGAGGATGCGAATCTTAGTATTTATGACCTGAAAAGTGACAAGATCATCAGCTCAATTGCTTTTCCCTTCGGCGATGGATATCTCGGCGACATCTCGCATGATGGCGGAATCATGCTTGGGACGTACTCAGACGATGACAAGTCTTCGGCATGCCTAGTCGATGCAAAAACCGGGGCCAAGAGCGAGTTTGATTCTCATTGGTGCGGCCCTACTTTCATGAATGGCGATCGCGAGATTTGGACTGATTATTACGATGAAGACTCATCAACGCTTCACGTAAACATTTATAAATCGAATATCCCCCATTCGCTGCCTGAGGATGTTCTCTACTTTGTCCAGACTCACTTGCCGTTTGTTATTGGCGGTGGCGTGGCGATCGTCCTCATCATCGGTGGCGCGATCGTTATCCTTTGCATCCGCAAGAAGCGCGCTAAGGCCGCGAACGGTGTGGCTGCCTCAGCGCCCAAACCACAGCGCAAGCAGCGTCGTCGTCAGAAGCGCGCCCAGCAGAACGCCGTTCCACCCGCAGCACCTGCGATGCCGAAGGCATCGGCAGCTCCGACCGAGCCCGCCCGCTTCTGCCGTCACTGCGGAACCCCGCTCGTACCCGAAGCCCAGTTCTGCCCAACATGCGGACAAAAGGTAGACTAGCGAACAAAACCCAATAGACCCCAACCACCAAGGCCCCGTTCCGACACATTCCGGAACGGGGCCTTGGCTTGGTGCAGGGGTGCTAATTTGGGAAGATCATCGTCGCACGCCCCAATGAAGTTGCGGTGGAATAGGGACTGTTTTGGCCTCTGGAGCCTTCATTTAGTCCCTATTTCACCGCAACAAAAAAGGGGCGCTGACCGGGTTGGTCAGCGCCCCTTTTGTCGGATGGGTTAGCCTCCGAGATAGGCTTTGCGGACGTTATCGTCGTGCAGGAGCTCTTGACCCGTGCCGGTCATGGTGATCTTGCCGGTCTCGAGCACGTAGCCGCGCGTGGCGATTGAGAGCGCCATCTGCGCGTTCTGCTCGACCAGGAGCACCGTGGTGCCGGCCTTGTGCAGGTCCTCGACAATCTGGAAGATCTGCTCAATCAGAATCGGCGCCAGGCCCATGGAAGGCTCGTCGAGCATGAGCAGCTTGGGGTTGCTCATAAGAGCGCGGCCCATAACGAGCATCTGCTGCTCGCCGCCCGAAAGGGTGCCGGCGACCTGGCGACGGCGCTCCTTCAGGCGCGGGAACTGCTCGTAGACACGCTCAAGGCCCGGAGCGACCGTGGACTTGGGCTGTGTATAGGCGCCCATCTCCAGGTTCTCCTCGACCGTCATCTGCAAAAAGGCGCGACGGCCCTCGGGGACCTGAGCCAGGCCCTTACCAACCAGCTTATCGGCGGGCGTATGGGTAATGTCCTCGCCCATAAACTTGATGGAGCCGGTCTTGGAGCGCAGCAGGCCCGAGACGGTTTTAAGCGTCGTGGACTTACCGGCACCGTTCGCACCGATCAGAGCAACGATCTCGCCCTCGTTGACGTTAAAGGAGATGTCCTTGATGGCGTGGATAGCGCCGTACCAGACGTTGATGTTGTAGACGGATAGCATCGGCTCTGCCATTTAATTCTCCCCCTTATCCTGCTTGCCCAGATACGCCTCGATAACGGCGTCGTTGTTCTGGATCTCCTCGGCCGTGCCCTTGGCGATGACCTTACCAAAGTTGAGCACGCAGATGCCCTCGCAGATGTTCATAACGAGCGACATATCGTGCTCGATAAGCATGATGGCGATGCCGAAGGTGTCGCGAATCTTAACGATGTTCTCCATGAGCTCCGCGGTCTCGGACGGGTTCATGCCGGCGGCAGGCTCGTCGAGCAGCAGCAGTTTGGGGTTGGTGGCAAGCGCGCGGACGATCTCCAGACGACGCTGAGCGCCGTAAGGCAGCGATCCGGCCTGCTCGTTTGCCAGATGCTCCATATCAAAGATGGACAGCAGCTCCATGGCACGCTCGTGGGCGGCCTTCTCGTGCTTCCAATACGTCGGCAGGCGCAGCACGCCCTCAAAGCCGGAGTAACGCTCCTGGTTATGCAGACCGACCTTAACGTTATCCTCCACCGTCATGGTGTTGAACAGGCGAATGTTCTGGAATGTACGGGCAATACCCATGCGGTTGACCTGATAGACCGACTTGCCCGAGGTGTCCTCGCCGTCGAGCAGGATGGTGCCGTGCGTGGGCTGATACACCTTGGTGAGCAGATTGAAGACCGTGGTCTTACCGGCACCGTTGGGGCCGATCAGACCGGCGATCTCGGTCTTGCCGATAGTCAGGCTAAAGTCGTCGACTGCCTTAAGGCCACCGAACTCAATGCCCAGGTGGATGCACTCGAGTGCCGGGCGCTCGCCCAGGTCGCGGTCGGGAACGATGGCGCCAGAAGGATACGGGACCATCTTGCCCTTGTTGAACTCAAATTTACTGGGCATCGGCTGCCACCTCCTTCTTGGAAGCAAAGCGGTCCTTGACGCGACCGAAGAACGCCTTGAGCTGCGGGTTGTTGGTAAAGATCATGACCAGGATCAGCACGATGGCGTAGATGAGCATGCGGTAGTCCGAGAACTGACGGAGCAGCTCGGGGAGCACCGTGAGCAACGCCGCCGCGATAACGGAGCCGCGCATATTGCCAAGACCACCCAAGACCACGAACACCAGGATGAGGATGGACGTGTTGAAGTCGAACTTGGTGGCGGAGAGCTGCGAGAAGTTACCGCCGAAGAGAGCTCCGGCAGCACCGGCGAGGGCAGCGGAAACCACGAAGGCGATCATGCGGTACTCGGTGACGGAGATGCCTACGGACTCGGCTGCAATCTTGTTATCGCGCACGGCCATAATGGCACGGCCGGTACGGCTGCGAACCAGGTTGAGCACGATCACGAGCGCGACCATGACCAGGATGGCACCGGCAAGGAAGGTCGAGTACGTCGACACGCCCGAGGCGCCCTGGGCGCCCTTGATGATGGCGGTGCCGTCCTCGAGCAGGTGCAGGTCGTCGATCGTAGAGTTGCCCGTGATGTTAAAGATCACGTGCAGGCCGCGGGAGTCGACACCCACGATAAGGCAAGTGACAATCTCTTTGATGATCTCGCCAAAAGCCAGGGTCACGATGGCCAGATAGTCGCCGCTCAGGCGCAGGACCGGGATGCCAATCAAGAAGCCCAAGATGGCAGCGGCGATAGCGCCGACCACGATGCTGATGATAAGGCGCACCGGATCGGAGGGAACGGCGCTCTCGAGGGCGACCGCGGTGACGATGCCCGTGTAGGCACCGACACTCATAAAGCCCGCATGGCCCAGCGACAGGTCGCCCGCGATGCCGACGACAAGGTTGAGGGAAATTGCCATGACGATGTAGGCCGTAATAGGAACCAACTGACCAGCGATCATGCGCGGAATCATGTGGTTCGACTGCATAAAGAACACGATGGCGAAGGCCACGATGCACATGGCGTACGTAACAAAGTCGTGACGCGTCTGCTTATCTTTAAGAAACTTCATAACGCTCACCTACACCTTCTCGGGGACGTACTTGCCCAAGAGGCCGGCAGGCTTGACGAGCAGGACGATGATCAAAACACCAAAGACGATGGAGTTGGCAAGGCTCGTGGAAATGTAGGCCTGTGCCATCGCCTCGATGATGCCGATGAGAATGCCACCGACAAAGGCACCGGGGATGGAGCCGATGCCGCCGAAAACGGCAGCGTCGAAGGCCTTGATGCCAGGCATGGCGCCCGTGGTGGGCTGCAGGACCGGCGAGTAGGAGCACAGCAGCACGCCGGCGATGGCGGCAAGGGCGGAGCCGATGGCAAACGTCATCGAGATGGTGCGGTTGACGTTGATGCCCATGAGCTGAGCGGCGGCTTTGTCCTCGGACACGGCGCGCATGGCTTTGCCCATCTTGGTCTTACCTGTAAAGAACATCAGGCCGGCCATGATAACCAGGCAGGCGACGATGGTGACGAGCGAGACGGCGCTTACGTTGAACTTGGCCAAGAACTCCGGCACCTGGAAGGTGACGAGCGAAGTGAAGTTCTTGGGCGTGGCGCCCCACAGAAGCTGCGCGGCGTTCTGCAGGAAGTAAGACACGCCGATGGCCGTGATCAGAACGGCCAGAGGGCCTGCTTGGCGCAGCGGCTTATAGGCCAGACCCTCGATGAGAACACCGAGAACCGTGCAGACCACACAAGAGAGAACTACAGATGCCCAGCCCGGGAGGCCGAGATACGACGTGGCACAGAACGAGACATAGGCACCGACCATGATGACGTCGCCGTGAGCGAAGTTGAGCATCTTGGCGATACCGTAGACCATGGTGTAGCCCAACGCGATGATGGCGTAGACGCTGCCCATGGACAGGCCGTTGACCAGGTATTGGATAAAGACCGTCATGTTCCACATCCCCCTTTCGAATAGGTTTCCAGTTGATGTATGAAACAGGGACGTTACATCGTCCCTAGATACCAAGCAAGCAGGGAAGGCCAAAACCTCCCCTGCTTGGGATCAAAACCGCTCTATGTAAGGCGGCCTATTAGGCCTGTACGTACTTGCCGTCGGTAATGACGTACGCCGTCGGGTCCTTCTGGACCTGGCCCTTGTCGTTCCAGGAGAGCTTGCCAGTCAGACCGTCAACAGTAATGTTGCGCATAGCCTCGGGAAGCTTCTCGGCAACCTCGGTGGGGTCGGCGTCGACACCCAGGCCGGCCTCCTTGAGAGCCTCGACCACCGCATGCACGCCGTCGTAGGCGTCGGCGGCAAACTGGTCGGGGGTATCGCCGTACTTATCTTTGTAAGCGTTGACGAAGTCGGCGTTCTTCTCGTCGTCGGCG
>CABSMB010000025.1 GCA_902478705.1 uncultured Collinsella sp.
CCGCCGATACGCGGCATGCCGTAATTGTTGACGCTCACGGTGTCACCGTACTGCGTGCCGGCGGGAACCGCAACCTTGACGACCTCGTCAGGCATAATGCCCTCGACCTCAATCTCGCAACCGAGCGCGGCCTGCGCAATCGAGATATCGCTCACCAGATACAAGTCATCGCCATTACGCTTAAAACGCTCGTGGTCGGCGACACGCACGTTGACGATCAGGTCGCCTGACGGCTCGCCACGAAGGCCAGCCTCGCCAAAACCACTCACGCGCAGCTGACGACCGGTCGAAACACCGGCGGGAATATCGATGTCAATCTTTTCGTGAGAAGGCGTGCGGCCCTGGCCATCACAGGTCTCGCAGGGATGATCGATGACCGTGCCTTCGCCGTGGCAGTCGGGACAGGGCGAAGAGGACTGAACCTGGCCCAGGAAAGAACGCTGGACCGTCGTCACATAGCCTGTGCCGTGACAGCGGCTGCACTGCTTTTCGGTCGCGCCCTCGGCCTTGCCGGTACCATTACAGTCATCGCAAGGGGCAAGACGGTCGTAGCTAATCGTCTTTTTGCAGCCGAGCGCCGCCTCCTCGAGCGTCACCGAAAGGGAAATGGCCATATCGCGGCCGCGACGACGCTCGCGGCGATTTCGGGCGCCACCGCCGGCACCGCCGCCAAAGAACGACGAGAAGAGGTCGTCCATACCCATGCCGCCAAAGATATCGTTGATATCGACATAGCCAGAACCACCGGGGCCGTCCGCGGTACCGTAACGGTCGTAGTTAGCACGCTTCTGCTCGTCGGAAAGAACGGAATAGGCCTCGTTGAGCTCTTTGAACTTGGCCTCGGCCTCGGGGTCGTCCGAAACATCCGGGTGTACCGTACGGGCTTTCTTTAGAAACGCGCGCTTGATCGTCCGCGCGTCGGCATCCTTGTCAACGCCAAGTACCTCGTAGTAATCCCTATTTTCCGACACGACCGAATCCTTCCAACTTTCATTATTGTCACAGTGCGTCCTATACCCAAGCTGGGCCGGCCGCAAACAGAGGGTTTGATGTTATTGCATCCCGTAGGGCGAAAGCATGGCCTGCTGCGAGCAGCTCGCAAACCAGACCGACACGAGCGCAAACATAAAGCCGTTGGCAAAACCATTGGCAAACTGCATCGCGCCGCGCTTCCACCACAGCAGGCTGCGATGAAGCACGCCGTCCGACAGCACCATGAACAAGCCCATGGCAAACGGAATGAAGCACATCATGGCGAAGGCGGAGAACACGCCCGAGATGGCCGACAGCACCAAAAACGGAGCGATGATGCCCATGAGGTAGAAGCCGGTGCGAGCCTTACCCTCCAGGCGCTCGGCCTCAACGTGCGCACGACCGACCAGATCGCCGCCCGAAGCGCCGTTCGTGCCGGCGTGACCCATGTTGGGGACGCGCACCTCGTCGCCATCATGCGTGCCGGCGGGAAACTCAATCGTCTGCTCGGAGGTCACACGGACACGACCGCTGCCACCGCAATCGGGGCACGGGTCGGCAACGACCTTGCCGGAACCGCCGCACTCAGGACAAACCGTCTGGAACGTGCCCGCACCAAACAGGAAAGACAGGTCGACATCGATATGGCCGCGACCACCGCAGCTCGGACAGGTGTGGGCATGCTCTGACGAAACGGAGCCCGATCCGCCACAATGTCCGCAGGTGTCAAAGCGGGTGTAGCGAACGGTCTTGTGGGCACCGCCCTTAGCCTCCTTGGCGTCGAGCTTGATATCGACGACCACGTTGGCGCCACTCTCGGGGTTGTAGGCCGCCTGGCCGCGACGGGGCTGGCCCCAGGCGCCCCCGAAGGGGAAACCGCCGTCAAAGGGATTGCCGTAACCGGCGCTGCCGGCATAGCCACCGCCATAGGGCGAAGCCGTCGGTGCACCGGCAAAGGGATTACCCGACCGCATGGCGTCGTAACGCGCACGCTTCTGCTCGTCCGAGAGCACGGCGTAGGCCTCGGAAACCTCTTTAAACTTTTCCTCGGCATCCGGCTCTTTATTGACGTCCGGATGGAGCTTGCGGGCCTTTTGCTGGAAAGCCTTTTGAATATCACGCGAGGTGGCGTCCTTGGAGACGCCCAAAATCTCGTAGTAATCTTTTTCGTTCATCGTCGCCATGCGCGGCAACCTCCTGCTCACAGCAGCGTATATATTGCGGTAATTCTACCCGAGCGGCCTAGGCTAGACCCCAAAACAGCTCGAACAGCATATTTCCATCGAGCCAGCCCAGGTGGGTCGGCGCCAGGCGGGCACAGGAGCGGCCAGCGATGACATCGACAGAGGAGATAGGCTCCGCATGAGTATCACCGTGCTCGGGCACCCAAGCGGCAAGCCCAAGCTCAAGAGCGCGGTCACAAACCGCTGTCAGCTCCTCAGCAGGGATGACACGAGCCGCGCGAACCAAAAGGTCGGATGCAACACCGCGCGTCATGCGACAAGCGAGCATCAAATCCTCGGCTGCCGCCTCGCGCTGTGACAGATATTCGGCCTCAAACGCCGTCGCGTCATCATCACGCTGCACCAGACGCACGCGATACGCATCACCGCGAGCGGGCACGCCGAGATACAGCCCGGCCAGGCGATCGAAATCCTCGGCATCGAGCATACCCGCGGCAGAACGACCCAAACCCAAATAGCCCTGACCAGTCCAGTAGGCGATATTATGAGCGCATTCATGCCCATCGAGCGCGTAGCTCGCCACCTCATACGGATGGTAGCCCGCCGAACTCAGCCGTTCGCGCGCAACGTCCATGCATGCGGCTTGGAAATCGTCGTCGGGCTCGAGCGACTCGTCACGGCATGCCATGCGGTAAAGCGGCGTGCCCTCCTCGAGCGTGAGCGGATAGACCGACACATGGTGCGGGGCCGCCGCAAACACGCCATCGAGCGTGTACTGCCAGCTCGCCATAGTCTGTCCGGGAAGCCCGCACATAAGGTCGCACGACACATCGAGCCCAACATCCTTCACCGTCGCGATAGCCTCAAGCGCCCGTTCGGCATTATGGATGCGGCCAATGACAGCCAACTCGGTATTGTCGAGGGTCTGCACGCCCAGAGAGATGCGTGTGACACCAACCTCGGCAAGCGCAGCGGCAAGCTCGGAGGTCAGCGACTCGGGATTGGCCTCGCAGGTAAACTCAATGGGCTTGCACCACATGGAGATACGGCGGGCAAGTTTCACCAGGCGCTCCCCCGCCAGCGACGGCGTGCCGCCGCCTACGTAGACAGTGCGGATCTGCCTGAGCGCCCCAGCGTTGCCAAAGGCATCGAGCCGCGCATACAGGTGCTCAAAATAGGCATCGAACGCAGCGTCCAGGTCGCACGGCACCACGCTGCGGGAGTCAAAGTCGCAATAGCGGCATTTTTGAGCGCAAAACGGCACGTGCACATACAGCGCGGTAACGGCCACCGTTAGGCCTCCAGCGGATGAGCGGGCACCGACTCACCGGCGGCAAGCGCGGCCTCGCAGGCCACCACGTCGCGCTCGATATCATCGACCAGCGCCATAAACTCCTCATACGTGGAGCAGCGCACCACCCGAGCGCGCCAGGCGGCGGCATGGGGCATGCCCTTTAAGTACCAGCTTGCATACGTACGGGCGCGTGACATAAGCGGCAGAAGCTCGTGCGTCAACGTCAGGTGCTCACGCAGAGCCTCCAGGCGCTCGACCGAGGAGCGAGAAGGAACCGGCGTGCCATCGAATGCAAGGGCGCGTGCATCGCCGAACACCCAGGGATTGCCGTAGATACCGCGCGCAATAAACACCGCGCTGGCACCCGAACCGCTCAGATGCTCAGCAGCGTCCTCGGCCGAGAACACATCGCCCGAACCAATCACGGGAATCTCGACGGCTTCGGCAACCTCATCGACGACAGACCAATCGGCCTGGCCCGTATAGAGCTGCGTGGCACAACGACCGTGCACGGCAACTGCAGAGGCGCCCGCCCCTTCGAGCATCTGGGCAAACGTTGCGGCATTGCGATCCTCGGCATAAAAACCCTTGCGGATCTTCACGGTCACGGGAACATGCGCCGCACCCACCGCTGCCTCGACAATCTTCTCGGCGAGGTCGGGCGTGCGCATAAGCGCCGAGCCCTCGCCCTTGGTAACGACCTTGCGAGCCGGACAGGCCATGTTGATATCAATCAATGACAGGCGATCGCCCACGCGTTCCTCGACGGCAGCGACGGCACTCGCAAACTGATCGGGCTTGGAACCAAAGAGCTGCACGCAAATCTGCTGTTCCTCGTCGGCCGGCAGCACCAGGCGCCACGTCTTGTTGCTGGCATAGGCAAGGCCTGCAACGCTCACCATCTCGCTGTAGGCAAAGTTGGCGCCGCGGCGGCGACACATGATGCGATAGGCGGGGTCGGTTACGCCCGCCATGGGAGCCATAAGGAACGGCTGCTCGGCATAGGCGCCCAGCAGCCGCTTGCTGTATTCAGAAAGCGCCATGGATCTACTCGTCCACCTTGAGAATCGCCATAAAGGCCTCCTGCGGAACCTCGACCGAGCCGATGGCCTTCATGCGCTTCTTGCCCTCTTTCTGCTTCTCGAGCAGCTTGCGCTTTCGCGAGATATCGCCGCCGTAGCACTTGGCCAGCACATCCTTACGGCGCGCCTTAACGGTGGAGCGGGCGATGATCTTGTTGCCAATGGCGCCCTGGATAGGCACCTCGAACAGCTGCCGCGGGATGATCTCCTTGAGCTTGTCGCACAGGCCGCGGGCCAGGCCATAAGCCTTATCCTTGTGTACAATAAACGACAGCGCGTCCACCTCGTCACCCGAAAGCAGGATATCGAGCTTGACGAGCTCGGAGGGGCGATACTCGTTGAACTCGTAGTCGAGCGAGGCGTAACCCTTGGTGCGGCTCTTGAGCTGGTCGAAGAAGTCCAAGATGAGCTCGGCGAGCGGCATATCAAAACGCATCTCGACCGATTTGCTCGTCAGGTGGATCATATCGGTCGTGACGCCACGGTGCTCGATAGCGAGCTGCATGACGGCACCCGTATACTCGGGCGGGCAGATGATCTTTGCCTTGAGGTAGGGCTCTTCGATACGTTCGATGCGCGTGGCCTCGGGCAGATCCTGCGGGCTGCGGACATCGAGCATCTCGCCGTCAGTCTTGTACACGTGGTAATCGACCGAGGGGCTCGTGGCGATCAGGTCCAGATTGAACTCGCGCTCCAGGCGCTCCTTGACGACCTCCATGTGCAGCAGGCCCAGGAAGCCCACGCGAAAGCCAAAGCCCAGTGCCACCGACGTCTCAGGCTCCCACACCAACGACGGATCGTTGACATGCAGCTTATCGAGCGCGTCGCGCAGGTTCTCGTAGTCCTTGTTGTCGATGGGGAACAGGCCCGTGTAGACCATGGGCTTGGCCTCGCGGTAGCCCGGCAGCGGCTCGGGGCAGGGGTTCGAAGCCCACGTAAGGGTATCGCCCACGCGCACAGCCTCGGGGTCCTTCAGACCCGTGACCACGTAGCCGACCTCTCCGACAGTCAGGGCATCGACCGGCGTCTCGGCAGGGCGCTTGACGCCCACGCCGTCGACCAAGAAGTCGCCCTTGGCCTGCATCATGCGCAGGGTATCGCCCTTTTTGATTGAACCGTCAAAGACGCGCACCGTGGCGACGACGCCGCGGTACTCATCGAAGTACGAATCCAGAATTAGAGCCTTGAGAGGGGCATTTGCATCGCCCTTGGGAGGCGAGATCAAAAAGACGATGGACTCCAGCAGATCGTGGATGCCCTCGCCGGTCTTGCCCGACACGCACACGGCATCGTCGGCGGGAATGGCCAGATCGTCTTCGATCTCGGTCTTGACCTCGTCGGGATGCGCTGAGGGAAGGTCAATCTTGTTGATGGCCGGAACAATGTCCAAGTTGGCGTTCATGGCGAGCGTCGCGTTGGAAACGGTCTGCGCCTCGACGCCCTGAGTGGCGTCCACGACGAGAACCGCACCCTCGCAAGCGGCAAGCGAACGCGAGACCTCGTAGGTGAAGTCCACGTGGCCCGGTGTATCGATCAGGTTGAACTGATACGTCTCGCCGTCGTCGGCGTCATAGGACACGCGGACGGCATTGGACTTGATCGTGATGCCGCGCTCGCGCTCGATGTCCATCGTGTCAAGCAGCTGCGACTCCATGTCGCGCTCATCGACGGTATGGGTGAGCTCGAGGATGCGGTCACTGATCGTGGACTTGCCATGGTCGATATGTGCAACGATCGAGAAGTTGCGGATGTGGGAAATGTCAATTGAAGTATTCATGCGGACTATCTTACCCGAGCGATACAAAAAATGGAGCCTGTTCCATAAAACAGGCTCCATTTATGCGCGTAATCTGTGTGGTGTGAAATTTACAACTTAAGCGTTGATGCTGTTCACGAGCTTGGCAAGACCGGACTTGCGGTTGGAAGCCTGGTTCTTGTGGATAACATGCTTGGCGGCAGCCATGTCGAGACGCTTGGTGACGGTCTTGAGGGCAGCCTGGGCCTTCTCGGCGTCGCCCTCGGCGACGGCGGACTGGACGTGCTTGGTCAGCGTCTTGAGCTCGGACTTGACAGCCTTGTTACGCATGCGAGCTGCCTCATTGGTGCGGATACGCTTCTTCTGAGACTTGATGTTTGCCACTTCTGGAGTTCCTTTCGAGTTCCTTGCAAAAAATGTATGACACCTCTGAGACACGGTGAGGTCATGCAAGCGCCTACTATAGCACGCTCCCCCTCAAAGGGATAGAACGAATTTGTCAAATAGGCAGGTATCATCACGATTTTCTCAAGATGTTCGTAATCCAGAGCAAAAGCGCGGTCTGAGAATCGGCCGAGCCCTTGAGCGCGAGCTCCACATCGACGGCGCCCTCGAGCGCGGCAACGAGCTCGGTCATCGAAAAACGGCGCGCCCAGGTAAGGTGATTCTTGACCTGCCAGGCCTGAAGCTTGAGCGTCGCGGCGAGCTCACGCCCCTGCCCACGCCCATCGAGCGCCTTGGCGACGATCAGCTCACGGATGCGACCGCATAGCAGAGTGTAGGTCCATACGTAGCTCTTGGAGGGCAGAAGCTTAAAGAGTTCGAGCGAGCGGCGCATGTCACGGGCCGAGACCGCATTGAGGAAGTCCCAGGGCTGAACCTCGGCCGTACGCACGATCCAACGCTCCACGTCGGCAAGCTCAATCTGGGGCGCCTCGACCATCTGGGCGAGCTTTGCTAGGTCATTATCGAGCATGCGCGTGTTTTCGCCCGAACGCGAGACGAGCTCCTCGGCAGCAGCCGTCGAGATGGACTTACCGTGCTGCGTCGCCATCTGCTGAACGCGGCGCGGCAGTTCCCAGCGCTTGGTACCCGAGCAATCGACGATAGCCTTCTTGTCGATCTTGGCGATTGCCTTATACAGGCGCGTGTTCTTGGCAAGCGAGTCGGCAATGATAAGGCAAACCGTCGTGGGGCTGGGACTCGCCAGATACTCGACAAGCGGCTCGGAGATCGCTTTGGCGAGTTTTGAGCAGCCGTCAAGGATTACCAGGCGAAACTCACTGCCCATCGGAAAGGTGTTGAGCGATCCGATAATCGACTCGATATCGGGGTCTTTGGTCATATCGCGCTCGTCGAGGTTGAACTCGACCATGCCCGTCTTTTCCAGACGCGCTTTCATACGCGAGACGGCGTGATCGCGCTTGACTCCGTCGGTACCGACGATCAGATATGCCGGCAGCAGACCGGTTTCGGACATTGCGCTCCCCTCTCGCAGACGCTCGAATTCGTACCGTGCCATTTTAGCCCAGGGGCCCACCGCGCGCCAACGATGTCATCACGGTCGCTGGCATCGCATCGCAAAGCCATTCGCACTCGGCGTGACGGTAATGTCGCCGTGTTCGATGGTGCACGCGAATGCGCCACCCGCATCGCGAACCGCATCGATGCAGGCATCGGATGGATGGCCGTAGCGGTTGCCCTCGCCCGCACTCGCGATAGAGAGCTCGGGCTTAAGCGTGCCCAGCAGGTCTGTGTCGACGGAAACTTTTGAGCCATGATGCCCCAGCTTGAGCACATCGATATCTCCCGCCTCCCGTACAAACTCGCGCTCCTGATCGAGCTCGGCGTCACCAGTAAGGAGCACACGCAAGCTCTTGCCTTCCTGAGCGTAGGAGAGCAGCAAAACAAGAGAGTCCTCATTGCCCTCGCCATCCACCGTGTCAAACGGCCACATCACACGTGTCCGAAATGCGCCGATATCGACTGTGTCTCCGCAAGCCACCTGCCGATACGTTACGCCGGGGCGATTCAGGACCTCAGCAGGCGCGCCGTCAAGCGCATCGGCCGCGACCACAATGGTTCCAACCGAAAACTGATCGAACACATCGGGAAGACCACCCCAATGGTCTTCGTCCCAATGTGTCACGAAGACGGCGTCGATATGGTGGACGTTATTGCGAACCAACGCCGAAACCACGCGCTCATCGAGCCCACAGTCCACAAGCGCCACGGCACCACCCTGACGAACCAGAATCGCATCGGCCTGGCCAACATCGAGCACCGTCACCGAAGGCGGAGCAAATCGATCCCAGTAGATGTACGGAATCCCTGCCAGGAGCGCCAGACAGACAAGCCCAGCAGCCATAGGCCGTGCCTGCGGACGCGGCCACCAGACCAAAAGGATCCCCAGCAAACACGGCACTAGGTAAATCCACATGCTATCGGGCGGCACGCTCACGGATGCACCCGGCACGGCGGCAAACAGCTGCTCGAAGAACAACGCACAACGGGCGGCAATCATGGGCACAACGAGTGCCCAAGCTTGCAACGGCTCCACGAGCGAAAAGGGAACCAGCACGATAGACACAGCAAGCAGGAGACTCACCACCGGACCGATGACCGCATTCGCCAGCGGAGCAATGAGCGAGAACGTACCAAAGGCAGGAATGGTGATGGGAAGCGTCGCCAACTGCGAGCACAGCGTAACGGAAAGCATGCTGGCAATGCCCGTCGGCACACCCAGCTCTCCCAAAGCGTAGGTGGCGTACGGGCAAAAGCACAGGATGGCAAAGACGCTGGCACATGAAAGCTGAAAGCCCATCTCGTACAGCACCGTCGGCCGCAGCAGCACAAAGATGGACATGGTTACAAAGAGTGCCGAAAGGCCGTGCCGGCGACGCCCCGCACCGTTTACGACAAGCGTCGCGAACACCATGCAGCACGCGCGCACGGCCGAGGGAGAGGCACCCGTAAAGGCAGCGTAAACCACAAGCGTTATCGCCAATATCGCCCGTTGAATACCACGTGAACACCGAGTCTTTTGCAATACACCCTCGATTACAAACCCCACAATAGCCAAATGGCTGCCCGAAACGGCGATAAGATGCGCCGTTCCCGTCACCGAAAACCAGTCGCCCGCTGGCTGGGCGCGCAACTCGGCCGAGCGTCCACAGACAATTCCGGCTATGAGCGAACGCGCCGGGTCGGTCGCAGGCGCGATGGACGCAAGCAGCCCAGTTCGCAGCCGAAGCAGCGGCCCCGGAGAGCCCTCATCGACCGACACAATCCGAACGGCTTTAACCTTGCGCACCTCGCCTCGGAGTACGCGCGAGCGCCCATACGCATCGTTCTCAAAGCGCGAAACGCGGCCGATAGCACGTACATGCGAACCGACGCCGAGCTCGCGATCACACGACAGCCGCACCTGACCTAAACACTTTTCGCCCGCATACGCATCGCAGGTATAGGAGTACGCACCGTCATTGATGGACGGGTCACCCCGCACGACAAATTCAAGACTGCTCGCAGCCCGATTATCCAGCGCCCTCGAAG
>CABSMB010000026.1 GCA_902478705.1 uncultured Collinsella sp.
CCCTAAAGATGCCGGGGCGCACCGTTGCCATCTGAGGACGGTGGTTGGGGCAAATGATGGTGGCCATCAAGTTGCCGCCAAACGCCGGGCGCGTCTGCTGCAGCAGGCCCGTCTCCGTATCCATCGAAAGTACGGTGCAGTCAGCCGTAAGGCCCGTCTGCAAACGCACGGCAACGCCGGGCGCCAGTTCGCGGCCAAAGGCGGTCGCACCGCACAGAATGGCCTCGGGCTTGCGCTCTGCCACCAAATCGCAGATCAGCCGGGCGTAGACCTCCGTATCGTTCTGACGCAGACGCTCGTCGCGACAGACCAGGACCTCGTCTGCACCGGCGCAAACCAGATGCTCCAGGTCCTTGAACGAGCTCTCGGGGCTCATGCCGGCCAATGCCACCAGGCGGCAGCCGCGAGCATCGGCAAGCTCGCGTCCCTTGCCCATGAGCTCGTAGGCCACCGGGACCACGACATCGTGCTCGTCGGTCTGAACGAATACCCAAATGTCTCGATATGCATCCAGGTTAACCGCGCCAGCGGGCTCGTCGCGCTCAATCGAGATGGCGTTGACGGGGCAGGCGTCGACGCACCCACCGCATAGGATGCAGCCGTCGGTTACGCGGGCGCAACGGTTGGGCCGCTCGCCTTCCACTACGATGCCGCCCGAGGCACAGGCGCGAACGCAGCGACCACAGCCGATACAGGCTTCGCTATCGATAATCAGTCCGCTCATCTATGCCATCCCCTCGATAATCTTGGCAAGTTTCGCCGCCTGCTCGGACGCCGTTCCGTCAACGGCCTCGCACGTTTGGTCGCGATCGGGCACAAACGATCGCACGACCTGCGTCGGCGAGCCGGCAAGGCCGCAGCGCGCGGGGTCGACGTTCACGTCAGCAGCGTTGACCACGCGCACGTCCGCCTCCTCGGCCGCACGAATACCGGCAATGCTCGGCATACGCAGCTGGCCAATCTCCTTGGCAGCCGTCATCGCGCACGGCATCTCCAGATACACCGTCTCCTCGCCGGCATCGCAGCCGTGAACAAGCGCCAGTGAACCACAGGTCGTAAAGCCCGCGCTCTGCACGCAGCTCACGTCGGTCACGCAGGGAATCTCAAAGGCACCGGCAAGCTCGGGACCAATCTGGGCCGTATCGCCGTCCACCGCCATCTTGCCGCAGATGAGCAGGTCGAAGTCCTCGTCGAGCGCCTCGATGCCGCACTTGAGGGCATAGGTGGTTGCCAGGGTATCGGCACCTGCAAAGGCGCGATCGGTTAGCAGCAGTGCGTCATCGGCGCCACGGGCGATGCAGTCGCGCAATAGCGATTCGGTCGCGGGGATGCCCATCGACACCGCCGTTACGCGCACGTCCATGCCAAAGCCGATAAAGTCGTCCTTCAGCGCCAGCGCGCATTCTAAAGCGCTCGCGTCAAAGGGATTAATGACCGCCTGCTTGCCATCGCGCACGATGGTATTGGTCTTGGGGTCCATCTTGACCTCGGTGCTTCCGGGCACCGCCTTGACGCACACCACCATATGGAAATCGCTCATCTTCACGCGCCCCCTTTCTGGACGAGCTCATCCAAGAGCTTCTCCGAAAACAGGTTACCGCGACCCAGCTGCCCGGCAGGATCGAGCTGGAGCTTGAGCCGCGCCGACTCGACCATGGCCTCGTGACCGTACATCGTCTCCAAGAAGCCCGCCTTGATCTTGCCGACGCCGTGTTCGGCGGAGACGGCGCCGCCCATGACCGTGACCTCGGAAGCCCACTGGGCAAAGAGTTCTCCGCCGCGGCAGTAATCCTGCGCATCGCGCGGCAGAATGTTCACATGCAGATGGTTGTTACCGATGTGCCCCCAGGCGGCAGATTCAAGCCCACTTTCGGTCAACGTGCGACGATAAAGGGCGATGACATCGGCCAAGCGCGCGTTGGGCACCGACATGTCCGAGCCCAGTTTGGTGATGGTGGGATCCGTGCGGCGACGCTCGTCGATGAGCATGTTGACGCTCTCGGGCACCGCATGGCGGAAGAATCGCTGGCACTCGCGATCGACCTCGGTGCGCGCGACCCATGTCGCATCGTCGCTGCCGCCCGCAAGCTCTAGTACCCACCCCAAGTGATACAGTTCCTCGGTCGCCTGGGCTTCGTCGTCGCAGTCGAGCTCCACGTAGACACAGACCTTGGCGTCTTTGTCGAGCGCCGGCAGCGAGGCGAACGCGGTCGACTGCTCACGCTGACGACGCAGTATATCCAGGGCGCCCGCATCGAAATATTCGATGGCAGCCGCGTGGGACAGGACGGGACGCACGGAATCGGTGAAGGACACGGCCTTATCTTCGCTGTCAAAGAAGCAGCTCACGCCCCAAACGACCGCAGGCGCCGTCTGCAGGGCAATCTCGAGCTCGGTGATGACGCCGAGTGTGCCACACGCACCGATAAACAGATCGATGGCATCCATATCGTCAGCAACGAAATAGCCCGAAGCATTTTTGGTCTTGGGCATGGTGTAGTCGGGAAGGTCGAGCTCGAGCGTGCGGCCCTGCACCGTGACGAGCGAAAGGCGACGACCCCGTGCAAAAACCTCGCCGCGGTGAAGCTCGAGCAGGTCGCCATCGGCCAGCACGACATGAAGGCCCGTGACGTGAGGGCGCATGGGGCCGTAAGCGTAGCTACGGGCGCCGGAAGCGTTGCATGCCGCCATGCCGCCCAGACAGGCAGATGCCTCGGTGGGATCGGTAGGAAAGAATTGCTCGGGGGCTTCCTGGAACTCCTCGTAGGCCTCAAGCGATGTCTGGTCCCAGCCGGCAGTCGGCAGCACTTTCTTGCCCAGTTGCTTGCGTAGCTCAGACAGCACGACGCCGGGCGCCACACGCAAAAGAAAGCGGCCCTGCTCATCGCGGCGAATGCCTAGGTAGCGATTCATGTGGGAAGTATTGAGAACGTGACCGCCATGAGGCACGGCGCCGGCGGCAAGACCGGTCCGGGCGCCCTGAACCGTCACCGGGACACGCTCGGCATGGAGCTTTTTCAAAATGGCGCGGACCTCGTCCTCCGTTGTCGGAAACGAGATGCTCGAGGCCTCGCCCGATGTGCGAGACTCATCGCGACCATACTCTTCGAACTCGTCGGTGAAGGGTTTGATAGTTGCAGACACGCGAACTCCCCCTTTAGCTAACTACAGTGTTTGCAGGGAGATGTTACCGCATCGTTTTGTCGACGTGTTCGAGACCGTCTCCATAATTGGCGATTTTACGTTCGTGCAATTCGGCGAGCGGCAAGGTTTCCTCGGCAGACGATGCTTTTGACACATGTCGCTTTACCGCCAGCGACCACGCAATTGTTGCTCGAAAAAAGTTGAAGTAATTTTTACCATCTTTTACCTGCGGAGATGTCAATCCGTCAAGCATTTGGTCAGAAATTGGTCAAGTAGTGACTGATACGGTCGGCATCGACAGCCAAAACCAATGGAAGTTTTGGCCCCAGAAGCAGGGAGGTTCCCATGGCATATTACTGGCCCCAGTACGGCGTCGCCATCGAGGTCGACGACGATCCCTATCTCCTGCCTTTCGACGAAGAGGCGTTCCCCGATACGACGGTCTACCACGTCACCACCGATGTTATCTGCGACCCCGAGTCGTTCTCGGCGCTCGCCCACCACATCGCGCGCGTCCACAACATCGAGCTCCCTCACGACTTCGACGAGCTCATCTATTCGCGCCGCCTGATGCTTCACATGCTCTTCGGAGCGGACCCGTCCACGTTCGCACGCGTCTACACCACCAAGGACGCCGCATGAGTGCGAAGAAGCCGCCCCGCCTTGCAGGACTGGGGCGTCGCAAGAAACTCGTCGTTGTCTGCCTGGCTATCGTCTGTGCCCTCATCGCCGTAGGGCTATACGCCTGGCAGTCGCAGCCCGTGCCCGAAGCGGGCGCCTCAGTCACGACGGCAGAAGGCAAATCGCGCCAAGAAATCCAGGATGAGCTCGACGCCATCGTCCGCGACAACATGATGACGATCTCGGTCGCGCCGGTCGCACAGTTACAGGAAGGCGGCAAGTTGCGCGTCAACGTGCAAAACGTCCAAGACAACAAGTTTCCCCAGCGCTTCCGCGTGATTCAAAACGACGAGACCATCTATGAGTCCGGTGTGGTCGAAGCCGGCAAGACGGTTGAGACCTGCCCCGCCGGCGATATCCAAGAAGGCGAGGCATATATCGAGATTCAGGCACTCGATGCCAAGACCTACGACACCCACGGCAATCCGACGCGCGTCAAAGTGCGGGTGGCCCAGGCAGAAGGCTAGTGGCCTACGCGCTCGCAGGGGCCACACCCTGTCCCCATTCGTCCAACCATCACGGAAACAGTCCGTGACGAGCAGAAAGGATCGATTATGAACACACCCATGAACCTGAGCGGAGCCAGGGCACTCGCCGTGGGCGCAGGGCTTACGCTCGCACTTGCGATGGGCGCCGCGCCAACGGCGGCCATGGCAGAGGTGCGCGTTGGAACCACCGATGTGACGGTGAAGGCCGACATTAGCAATGTTTCGTTTAAGGCGCCAACGGTCATCCCCTTTGCCGCCAAAGCCGACGGAACGCTTGTAGGACCCTCCGACAAGACGATTACCATCGACAACCTCTCGGCATACGGCATCCACGTCACCAACATGAAGGTCACGGCCAAGAATGACTGGACAATCGTTGCAGACGCAAAGACGGGCTCGGCCCAGAACTCCATCGATTTTAAGGTTGGCCCCGATAAGGCAGAAAAGGATGCCAGCTCGGCGACTCAGACTACGGGCCTCGATCTTTCCAAGGACGCAAACTTCGACATGAAGTACCAGGGCATTGCCGATGGAACGGACAAGATCAAGCTCAGTGTGAGTGGACACGTCGCGCGCGTTACGCGTGACATCTACCACGCCACCGGTACGGGAGATCAAGTGGCAAGCATCACCTGGACGGTCGAGCCCGGTGCGCACGCCACGTCCTAAGGCGATTGCACTGGCCGCCATCGTCGGCATCTTGGCGTCCGCACCTGCCATAGCCTTTGCTCAACAAGAGCAAGCGCAGGCGGCCACAGAAGTGACCGTCGACCTTTCGGGCCTTGATCGCGGCAGCCGTCACGAGCCGCTCGCTCAGACGAGCGACACCAGGCAACTCATTGCGGTAGGCGTCGCCACGGCGGGAGCAGGACTGACGTGCCTTGGCCTGCACATCAAACGCAACCAATAGCCAAGCACGACCGGAGTACGCGGAATAGATAGGAGAACCATGGCACCCAAAAACCTTTTGCCCGTTGCCGCGCTCTGCAGCGCACTGGCGAGCGGTATGCCTCTCGCCGCTTGGGCGACGCCCGCCACGGCAGACTCCTTACCGCAAGCTCTGAACCCCGTGGCGAATTCGTCGGGTATCATCGCCTGCCAACGTTTTTCGCTCGCACACGCCACGGTCCGAACCTCGGGATGCCTTCACCGCAATACGGTCGACTCGATAGTCGTGGATATCAAGCGACCGGACAAGGAGAACGGCCCCCAGACAGGTTGTGCCATCTGCACATGGAAATCGGCTGCAGTCGACGCCGATGGCGACCCATGCAACTTAGAGTTGCGCATCGATATTGCCTCGGTCGATGACTCGGCGAACGGGGCGAAGGTCGCCTTCGACAGCGCGGCCTATGAAGAAGAAGGAGGAGGTATATGCCTGGGCTGCGTTCCCTCGAATGTCGATGGCACGCAGCCCATCATCTCCTTTACGGCGTCGCTGCGACTGACCAAGGCGGACACCGAAGCCATCGCAACGGGAGATGCGCCTTTGCTGTTCTACGCTGGCGACACGGACGACCAAGAGGCTCAAAGCAATAGACATAAGGGTTCGCTTAACCTCACGCGTGGATCAGAACCCGCCCCCATCAATATCGATGCCCAGGAGCCGGGCGTGCAGCGCCTTCTCGCCGATCCGGCGCTGCTCCAAATGACATGGCACGGAGTGGGGTCCGTCGGGATTGCTGCTCCCATATCGAGCGATAATGACAAATCCCCCAAAGACGAGGTCGCAGACGCAGCGACACATGTTGATGATGCAGACGATGCATCATCAGAAGACAACGCTATGGCTCCTCTCGAGAAGCCAGACGGCACCGCCACCGAACTAGGCGATTCCCAGCCGAAAGACGGCCTGGACTTTGCCGCTCCCCCAGATGTCGACGAAGGCAACTGTTGCATGATGGTCGCGCTCGACCACACGGAAACCTTCGATGCCGCAAGCATTGATCCAGTCGCCGCCAATGCGCCCCGCCGCAAAAATATCCTCATCGCATTCCCCAATACCGTCGAGCTCGTCTTTTTGCCTTCGGGTGAAGTCGTCGCGCCTACGGCACTTACAGCAGTGGGAGCAAGGAGCGCATCGAACGATATCCAAGCTATCTCGGCACTTGATGCCACAACGACCGCCAAGTTACACCTTTATTCCGTTGCAGCAGACGGAACGCGAACCGAAGAATTCGACGGAACCAAGCTTTTGGTTCCGCGTCGCATCGGTATCCAAGAAGACTTCCCCTATCAAATGGAACTTGAAGGGTTCGATCGTGCACGAGATGCCGACATCATTGCCGCAGCCATCGAATCCCCGCAGCACCTCATGACGCTGCGCTTCGACTTTAGCCCCGTCCTGTCCTAGACCGCTAACCGCCACTTGGCTCGGATACTGAGCGCTCCTCTCCCCGTTCTGCTACGATTGCCGCGTTGGCATCAATTGCAGGAGGGTTCATGCCGGGTTTAGGAACGATCATCAACGTCGCACTTTTGATCGCGGGCGGTCTGCTGGGCCTCATGGGTGGGCGCTTCATTACGCCCCGCATCCAAGACACGCTCATGAAGGCGTCGGGGCTGTGCGTCCTGTTTATCGGCCTGGGCGGCACCATGCAAAAGATGCTCGTTATCGATGGAGAAGCGTTGGCGACCACCGGCACCACCATGCTTATCGTCTCATTTGTCCTCGGTTCGCTCATCGGCGAGGCCATCAACCTGGAGGCCGCCATCGAGAACCTCGGCGAATGGCTCAAGCGCAAAACCGGCAGCGAAGGCGACAACGAGTTCACCAACGCCTTTGTCTCGGCATCGCTCACCGTGTGTATCGGCGCCATGGCCATCGTCGGATCGATTCAGGACGGTCTGCTCGGCGACTGGTCCACGCTTGCCCTGAAGGGCGCGCTGGACTGCATCATCGTCTGCACCATGACGGCCTCGCTTGGCCGCGGCTGCATCTTCTCGGCCCTGCCCGTTGCCGTATTCCAGGGTACGATCACGCTGTTTGCCGGCGCACTCTCCCCCATCATGACCACCGCAGCCCTCGACAGCCTTTCGCTTGTGGGCTCAATGCTCATCTTCTGCGTCGGAGTCAACCTCATCCGTCCTCAGACCTTCCGCACGGCCAACATGCTCCCCTCCGTCGTCGTGGCGGTCATCTACGCCCTCCTGTTCTAAACTATCTGCATAGTGATATCTCGAACACCTGTTTGATGCTGTGCTATGATATGAGGTCACCAAAGCTGCGCTAGGAGAGGAGAAGCGGTGGCCGACCAGGACGTCAAGATGCTCATCGAGCGCATTATGGCCGAGGCCCGGACCCACCAGTCCGCCCGCTTCTCAAACGAAATCTATGCTGACGAGCCGATTCTCAAGACCGGTCGTCAGATGCAGAACTTCCTCCCCGACCAGTACCGCAAGATGCGCGAGATATCACGCTGGCAAGAGGATCCCAAAGGCGGCGCGGGACGTTGGCTATCGGAGGCGGAGCTCTTTTACCGCCAAGGCCTGTTAATGGCCGACTTCGAGGACGATTGCCCCTACAACGGCACCTTTAAGTCGTACTTTCCCACCTACAATGCCATGAGCGATCGACAGTTGCGCGGCTACTTTACCTGGCGTGCCCAAGTGCGCCGCGGCAATATCGAGGAGACATCGACCTCGTTTGCTTTTCTTTATCTTTACGAATTGATCTGCGGCATTGGCGTTGATGGCCCGATCGATGGCTTTAGCAAGATCAGGGCATTTTGGGATGCCTATCGCGCCTTTGAACCCGGCATCGACCGGTTCGCACGCGTGTGGCTGCAGGACTACGCCGTGTTCCATGAGCTCGACCCCAAGCTGCTTCGCGACTCTAAAACCGTCGCATTCGACAACGCCCTCATCGAGCTGCGCCGCGCAGCGCGAGACCTTGTACCCGCGCCGGCGCCGTCGGACCTGCCGCCTGCGCGTCGCAAGACCTCCGAGCCCACGCTTCCCCTTCCGCCCGATGAGGCGCATGAGGAGCGGCTCATGGCTGCCATCGACGCACTCTCGACGTACAACCTGAATAACTCACGGCTCGACCGTTCCTACCATCGCGACCTGCGCCACGTGGCATGCGCCGTGTATGTCCGTATGGCGCGCTACTATGACACGCACCGAAAGACCGGCATCGTAGCGAGCTTGTTTGGGGAGGAGACGGCCATGCCCTACACCATGTTTGCCTCGGCCGTGTTCTTTGCGCCCGAGCGCCACGAGGACTGCGAATATCGCCTGGACCCCATTCACATCTACCGCTGCCAAAATGGCTTTTGGGAATGCATGCGCATCCACGGCAGCAGACAAAAAAGTAGCAAGCTCGGTGAGATGATGCGCGCTTGTGATCAGCGCCTGCGCTTGGCACTGGATCCCGGCCATCCCCTTAAGGAAGAGAAGGTCCCCAAATATCTGACTAAGATTATCGATGACGAGATCACGGCATGGCTTTCATGGGATGCTGCACATCAGCCCGTCAAGATCGATATCGACCTGAGCCAGCTGGGGCACATTCGGAGCGCCGCCGCACAAACGCGCGAGGCGCTTTTGATCGACGAGGAGCGCGAGGACGACACGCTTGCGAAAGCCGAGGAAGCAGGCTCTGGGCAACCGGAAGCCGAACTCGCGGCCAACATGATTGCCGAACCGGTCGCGACGCCCACGCAGCAGGACAAACCTGACCAGCCGACTGTCTCCACCGAGCAGTTTGGTGTCGTGGCCCCACTCCTCGCGCCTGCGCCTACATCCGCAACGGCCATGCCCGCCGACACCGCGTCCGCACTCGATCCCGCCGCAGACGCCTATCTTCGAGCACTACTCGAGCAAAACGCAGCGCAGACGGCATCGGCGGTGGTACAGTCAGGCAAGAGCGAGGACATGCTCGTCGATAGCATCAACGAGATCCTCTTTGACCTCGTGGGCGACACCGTTATTGAATTTAGCGTGGCAGGACCGCAAATTATCGAGGACTACGAAGCAGACGTGAGAGGATACCTAGACCATGAGTGATACCGCATCCGCAGCACCCCGCGTGCCCAAGCGCGTCGCTGCCGTCATTCTCAACTCGCTCAAAGGCGGCGTGGTCCCACGCATCGGCCTTCCGTACATTACCGTGGGACGCGAGGTCGAGATCCGCGCCTTGCTCACCGACCTCAGTCTCATTGCCGATGGCGGCGCAAGTTTTCGCTTCCTAGCCG
>CABSMB010000027.1 GCA_902478705.1 uncultured Collinsella sp.
CGGCTCCGCTTCGCTTTATCTGATCAAGCAGGTTCGCGATGAATCCCACCGATTTGCGATTACGTTCCACCGCGAGTTGCGCGATAAGGCTATGACGGTTTCGGTGCTTGACGACGTTCCGGGCGTGGGGCCCACCAGAAAACGTGCCATTATGCGCCATTTTGGCTCGATGAAGCGTTTGCGCGCAGCAAGCGAGCAGGAGATTGCAGAAGTTCGAGGCGTTCCGGCCGATGTCGCCAAAGCGGTCCACGAGGCACTTGTTGCATGGAATGCCGAACGCGCCCAGGCATCGGCCAGCCGATCCGAAAACTAAACGCGCTTCTAAACAACTGATATACATGATTGGTCATTTTTCAATCATTTGTTTCGCGGTGATTACCTGCCGATTTCGGGTTTTATTAACGCTAAAACGTTTGACTAGCCATGGTGAACAACACTGCTATCCTGCGGGTTGACGAAGACTGATATCTCACCTCGTCGATACATACTGTCTGTCGAATCATTTGTCAATGAATTCGGTGAACGGTAGTAAATACCGTTCAAGCGTATGTATGTATCGGTCGCCGAGCGCGGCACCTCAGTTGGGTTCGTCGGTAGGTAAGGTATATATCGTCCGCAAGTTGCGCGGGGGCAAGTCTAGGTGCTCCCGGGTAAGATTCTCTATTGATAGGAGAAGACATGGCCATCATCAACAAGGGTATGTCCAGGCGTTCGTTCCTCGGCCTCACCGGCAGCGTCGCTGCTGTCGCAGGGCTTGGTCTCACCGGCTGCGGTGGCAGCTCTAGCGACGAGGGTTCCGCTTCCGGTTCCACCGATTCCGCCAACCGTGGCGGCGGCGTGATCACCGCTGGTTCCGCTTACGCTCCGTCCAGCTTCGACCCCGCCAGCACCGGCTCCGCTGTGGGCCTGGGTGCTAACTGGCACGTCATCGAGGGCCTCTACGGCATCGATTACCACGACTACAGCACCTTCAACGAGCTCGCCACCGACGATCCCAAGTCCGTGGACGACACTACCTTCGAGGTCACCATCCGCAAGGGCGCAAAGTTCTCCGATGGCACCGAGGTCACTGCTGACGACGTCGTCGCTTCCTACACCGCTTGCGCCGCTTCTGCTACCTACGCTCCGTTCTTCCAGCCCTTCGAGTCCATCGAGGCCAAGGACGCCAGCACTGTAACGGTCAAGACCAAGGTCCCCAACTTCTCCTTGCTCAAGGATCGTCTGGCCATCATCCGTGTTACCCCGGCCACCCAGGCCGAGGAGGATCGCGCCAAGCAGCCGATCGGTTCCGGCCCCTGGATGTACGACTCTATCTCCGATACCGAGATCACCCTGGTTCCCAACCCCGAGTACAACGGTGAGTATGCTGCCGAGGATAAGAAGATCCAGTACAGCATCCTGACCGACCCCACCGCTCGCGTTACCGCTCAGCAGGAGGGCTCCACGCTCGTTATGGAGCTCGTCACCGCTGATGCCGTCGACCAGCTCGAGAGCGCTGGCTGCAAGATCGATAACGTTCAGGGTTTCGGCACCCGCTTCATCATGTTCAACGTCGCCAAGGAGCCTTGGAACAACGTCAAGGTCCGTCAGGCCGTCATGTACGCGCTCGACACCGAGAAGATGATCACCAACACCTTCGCCGGCCTTGCCACCGCTGCCAGCTGCTACCTGCCCAAGAGCTTCACCAACTATCATGAGGCTTCCACGGTGTACAAGACCGACGCCAAGAAGGCTAAGAAGCTCATCGAGGAGTCTGGCATCACCCCGGGTGCCATCACCCTGCGCACCACCGACAACGAGCAGATCAAGGGCATGGCCGCTCAGGTCAAGAACGACCTCGACGCCCTCGGCTTCGATGTGACCATCCAGACCGATACCTCGCCGGCCACCTACGCTGCCATCGACGGCGGCGAGGCCTACGATATCCTTCTCGCTCCTGGCGATCCGTCCTGCTTCGGCGCCGACCCCGACCTGCTGCTCAACTGGTGGTATGGCGACAACGTCTGGATGCAGACCCGTTGCCCGTGGAAGGATTCCGCTGAGTGGGCGAAGCTCCACGGTCTCATGGACGAGGCTCTTGCCGCCGAGGGCGACGAGCAGCAGAAGAAGTGGAACGAGTGCTTCGACATCATCGCCGACAACGCTGTTCTGTACCCCGTTGTCCACGTCAAGACCGTTTCCGCTTCCTGGGACGATCCGTCCACCGCGCCCAACGGCGAGGCCCTCGATGGCTTCAAGGGCATCGGCACGACGAGCATGTCCTTCAGGGGCGTCGCGACCGTCAAGGCCTAAGACTCGCTTGAGTCATATGTGGGGCGTCGGTCGTAAGGCAACGTCCTCATAGTTGAAACAAAGACCCGGGCGACCTCGATGTCGCTCGGGTCTTGTAATGAGTATCCATACTCATATACCAGTTGGTCCTACCGACAAAAGAAAGGGGAGAGAACGTGAACAACTTTCTACGTTTGATTGGAAGGCGTCTCGTGGCGCTGCCGATCATGGCATTGGGCGTCACCGTCCTGGTGTTCTTCCTTATGTCGTTCTCCAAGACCGACCCCGCCTATACGGCGTTGGGTGACGGTGCCTCGCCCGAGGCGGTTGCCGAGTACCATGAGAAGTATGGTCTGGACGACCCCTGGCCCGTGCGCTACGTGCGCTACATGGGCGATTTGATCCATGGTGACATGGGCACCTATGGTGCTGCCCGCAACTCTGTTGCCAAGCGCATCTCCACGGCCCTGCCCGTCACGATGCAGCTGACCTTTATCGGTCTTGCCATCGGCGCGGTCGTCTCGTTTTTACTCGGCGTCATCGCGGCACTGTATCGCGATAAATGGCCGGACCAAGTGATCCGCGTCTTTTCCATCGCCGGCCTGGCAACCCCGTCGTTCTGGCTTGCCGTCCTGTTGATTCTGCTGTTCTCTTCCTACCTTAAGGTGCTCCCGGCGTCCGGTGCTCTGCCTCACTTCACCACCAACCCGGCTGGCTATCTGGGACGTATGATCATGCCCGCTATCGCCCTGGCATTTCCGCTGACGGGTCAGATGACTCGTATCGTGCGTACCGCCATGGTCGAGGAGCTCGACAAGGACTACGTCCGCATGGCCCGCGGCGCCGGCGTTCCCGAGAAGGTCGTCGTCGGCATCAACGTTTTGCGCAACGCGCTGATTACCCCGGTCACCACCCTCGGTCTTAAGATCGGCTACCTTATGGGCGGCGCCGTCGTCATCGAGGTCATCTTCAACCTCCCCGGCATGGGTACTGCGATTCTGCAGGGCGTTCAGGGCAACGAGGCGAACCTGGTTCAGGGCGTCGTCATCGTCGTTGCTCTTGCCTTCATCATCATCAACATCGTGGTTGACATGCTCTACCTGCTCATCAACCCGCGCATCAGGACGGTGTAGATTATGGTAAAGATTCGAGAGAAGCAAACCGAGCAGCTCGAGAAGGCTGCCTCCAAGGGGCTCAAGCTCGGTGGCTGGAAGAAGATGACGCTGTCTTCTAAGATTGCCGCCGTCGTGCTGGTGCTGGTCGCCCTGACCGCGATTCTGGCGCCCCTTCTTGCCCCCTATAGCCCGGTCGAGATTTTCACTGCTCGCCAGGCTCCCGGCAATGGATTTATCTTCGGTACCGACGATAAGGGCCGCGACATCCTGTCGCGCATGCTTTACGGTGGCCGTTACTCGCTGATCATCGGCTTCGGTGCTACTGCCATGGCTCTGGTCTGCGGCTCGGTCGTGGGCGCCCTCGCGGCTGTTTCGCGCAAGTCCGTTTCCGAGGCGATCATGCGCATCCTGGACATCATCATGTCCATCCCGGGCATCGCCCTCGCTGCCGTCTTCGTCTCCATCCTGGGCAATTCCGTGCCGTCGATCATCTTCGCCATCGGCTTTATGTACACCCCGCAGATTGCCCGTATCGTGCGCGCTAACATCGTGTCCGAGTACGGCGAGGACTATGTCCGCGCGGTCATCGTTTCCGGCGCCAAGGCTCCGTGGATTTTGATTAAGCACGTTCTGCGTAACTGCATCGCCCCGATCATGGTCTTCACCGTTACCCTGGTCGCCGACGCCATCATCTTCGAGGCCTCGCTGACCTTCATCGGCGCTGGTATCCAGGAGCCCACCGCTACCTGGGGCAACATCCTCGCCGACGCCCGCGGCGGCGTGCTCGCCGGCCGTTGGTGGCAGGCACTGTTCCCGGGCCTGGCCATCATGATCACCTGCCTGGCGCTCAACATCCTCTCCGAGGGCATTACCGACGCCATGGCCGCTGCTCCCTCCGCCGCCCTGGATCCGACCGATTCCTCCAAGCGCCGCGAGGCCGACCTGCTGGTCTCCGACCCCGTTCGCGCTTACAAGGAGCAGGCTCAGTCCCTGTCCGCCCGTCTTGGCGCCCTGCGCGATGTCGAGCTCAAGCGTAACGACCGCCATGTGCCCGATGAGTCCGTTGAGCCGATCCTTTCGGTACGCGATTTCTGCATCCAGTTTGAGCACCACGGTGACATCAACGTCGTCGACCACGTCAACTTTGACGTCCGTCCCGGCCAGACCATGGGCCTGGTAGGCGAGTCCGGCTGCGGTAAGTCCATCACCACGCTGGCCATCATGGGTCTGACCGATGATGACGAGCACCTTTCCGGTGAGGTTCTCTGGGAGGGTCGCGACCTGCTCAAGATGAGCAAAAAAGAGTGGTTCGGCCTGCGCGGTACCGATATCGCCATGGTCTATCAGGACGCCCTGTCCTCGCTCAATCCCTCCATGCTCATTTCCGCTCAGATGAAGCAGCTCACCAAGCGTGGCGGCACCCGTAGCGCCGAGGAGCTCCTGGAGCTCGTGGGCCTCGACCCCAAGCGTACGCTCGAGAGCTATCCGCATGAGCTTTCCGGTGGTCAGCGTCAGCGCGTTCTGATCGCTATGGCCCTTACCCGCGACCCCAAGCTGGTCATCTGCGACGAGCCCACGACCGCTCTGGACGTTACCGTCCAGAAGCAGGTCATCAAGCTGCTCAACGACCTTCAGGCCAAGCTCGGCTTTGCCATGATCTTCGTTTCGCATGACCTGGCTCTGGTCGCCGAGGTCGCTCATAACATCACGGTTATGTACGCTGGCCAGGTTATCGAGCAGGCGCCCACCAAGGAGCTGCTCACCAACCCGATCCACGAGTACACCCGCGGTCTTCTGGGCTCCGTTCTGTCCATCGAGAGCGGCTCGGGCCGCCTGCACCAGGTGCCCGGCGCTGTTCCGAGCCCGCGCGATTTCCCCAAGGGCGATCGCTTCGCGCCCCGCTCGAGCCATCCGCGCATTGGCCTGGACACCCGTCCGGTCTTCAAGCGCGTGCCCGGCACCGAGCACTTCTATTCCGAGCTCCCCGATGAGGTGCTCAAGGCAAATGGTTTGACCCCTCACGCGGAGGTGATGTAGATGAGCGAGACCGCAGTCAACGGCGTCGAGCCGATCATCTTCCTTGATGACGTCCACGTCACCTTTAGGACCCGTACCGGCTCGATTCTGCACCCCAACCTGGTTCACGCCGTCCAGGGTGTAACGATTAAGCTCATGCCCGGACAGACCATCGGCATCGTCGGCGAGTCCGGTTGCGGAAAGTCCACCACCGCCAACGTCATGTGCGGCCTTCAGGCCCCTACGAGCGGCAAGGTGTACTTTAAGGGCAAGGACGTTACCAAGCGTACCGCCGAGGACCGTCGCCACATGGGTCGCGTCATCTCGGTCGTGTTCCAGAACCCGGCCACGGCACTCAACCCCCGCATGGTCGTTCGCGAGCAGCTGCTCGACCCCATGCGCGTCCACAACCTGGGTACCGAGGCCGAGCAGGAGAAGCGCGTCAAGGAGCTCTTGGAGCTCACCGGTCTGCCCAGCTCCGCCGCCGAGGTTCTTCCCGGCCAGCTTTCGGGCGGCCAGCGCCAGCGCGTCGCAATTGCCCGTGCCCTGTCGCTGAACCCCGATGCCATCATCGCCGACGAGCCCACCTCGGCTCTGGACGTTTCGGTCCGCGCGCAGATTCTGAACCTGTTGACCGACCTTAAGAAGGAGCTCGGCCTGGCCATGGTATTCATCAGCCATGACATCCAGACGGTCCGCTATATCTCTGACGACATCATCGTTATGAATGGCGGCAAGATCGTCGAGCATGGCGAGGCCAAGCAGGTCTTCCAGCACCCTCAGGACCCCTACACCAAGATGCTGCTCGGCGCTGCGCCGTCGCTGCTGCATCCCAAGCTCGGCGAGTAGCCTCGCTTTCCCTCCCGTGCGCCCGGTTCCCTTGCCGGGCGCACCTCCGTTGCGATTTCGAAAGGTTGGGTTCACGAGCCATGCCAAGTGCTCAAGAGCTACAACAGCAATTTGGTGAATATCGAGGCGCTATGCCCCGTCCATCGGATTTCGATCTCTTTTGGAAGGACCGCATGGCCGAGGCCGACGCCGTCGAGCTCGACTACGCTATCGAGGCGGCTTCGGTTGCGGATTCCGCGACCTGTCGGTTTTTCGACCTCTGGTATACCGGCATGTGTGGTGCACGCCTGCATGCCAAGTACCTCAAGCCGGTCTCGGAGGAGCCCATGCCGCTGGTGCTTCAGTTCCATGGATATCCGGGTGCGAGCCGCAGCTGGTTTGAGCAGGCGTCGTTTGCGGGCATGGGCATGGCGCTCATCGCCCTCGACTGTCCTGGCCAAGGAGGCCCCTCCGAGGACATTGGTGGATTTGAGGGCACGACGGTCGCGGGCCATATCGTCGCCGGTATCGACGGCGACCCGGCCAACCTCTACTATGTCCGCCTACATCAGGATATCCGCATTCTGTGCCGTATTGTTAGCGAGCTCGAGGGCATCGATCTTACCCGCGTGTATGTGAACGGCGCATCGCAGGGCGGCGGTTTGGGTATTGCAACCTGCGCGCTCAATAGCGATTTGGTTGACCGCGCGGCCATCCTCTATCCCTTCTTATCGGATTTCCGCTTGGTTTGGGATCTGGACGCCGACGATATTGCCTACGAGGGTCTGCGCTATTGGTCGCGCTGGTTTGACGAGGACTCGACTCGTATCGAGGAAGCCTATGCCAAACTGGCGTACTTCGATTCCAAGAACTTTGCCCCCATGGTCAAATGCCCCGTGCTGTTTGGCACGGGCACGGCCGATATCGTCTGTCCGCCGGCGACGCAGTTTGCGGTGTACAACAATCTGACCTGCGATAAGCATCATGAGTTCTTTGAGGGCTTTGGCCACGAGGAGATTCAGGACTTTGACGATCTGATCATTCCGTTTTTCTGCGAGGGAGGGGAGACTCATGTCTAAGTGCGAGAGCAATGTCGACGAGCTGATAGTCCCCGAGCTTGTGGAGATTCCCGGAACGGTTTCGTCAAGGCTCGCTGAATATCGGGACTGGCACGGTGATGTCCAGGCAGATGTTTCTGATTTGGAAGCAAGTGTTTCGAATCTTGAGATTCAAGGCCTGGCCATTACGGCGATTGACTTTGTTAACCCCTGCGCCCGTTACTCCGAGGTCTCCTTTGAGCTCGGTGACGATGCGGTCCACGCTCGTTTGATTGAGCCAGTTGGTCGTGCCCGAGTATCTGAGCGCGTGCCACTGTGCCTGATGTTTCACGACATCGATCGGCCTGTGCGTGGCTGGCATCACATGACGAGATTTGCCGCCATGGGGTATGCCGTTCTCGCGCTGGATGACGATGTTGCTGGTGCGGACGATCTGCAGCAGGGGATTACCTCGCCCGCTTTTGTCGAGCGCGTCCGTTGGGGTTGCGCGTTGGCGAAGGTTGCGCGCAATCTTGATGGCATGGACCCCGACCGCATTTTTGCGTGGGGCGAGGGCCTTGGCGGCGGTATCGCGCTGGCGGTTTCCGCCTTGGACAAGTGCGGCCTTGCCTGTACAGCGGTTGCCAATCCAGTTCCCGGCGGCCTCGAGGTGCTGTCGTCTCGTGTGCGCGGCTCGGTGCTCATGGGCACTTCGCTCATGGATACCGTGAGCGACCCCAAGGGTCAGTTTGCCGTATTCAACGGTTTTGAGTGTGACCGGAGGCATATCATCTATGCCAAATACGCTCATGAGCGCATCAATGCGTTCGAAAACGAAGTCGTCGACTTCTTTAACCAAACGTTCTACCCGTGTTCTTTGGCCTAGACGGCCTGGACACTGCCAACAAGAGTGGGCGGCATAGGGCTGCCCGCCAGACAACTAAGGAGATTCTTGTGGCAACTCAGAAATTCACCGGCGTTATCCCTCCCGTCGTTGTTCCCGATACCGAAGACCACCAGCTCGATGTTGCCTCCTTTGAGCGCAGCATCAACCGCATGATCGATGCCGGCGTCGATGGCCTGTTCTTCCTGGGCTCCTCGGGCGAGGTCGTCTTCTCCACCGACGAGCGCCGTCGCCAGATCGTCGCCGAGGCCGTGCGCATCGTCGACCACCGCGTTCCCGTTCTGGTCGGCATCATCGACACCGAAACCGAGCGCATGATCGAGCACGGTAAGGTCGCTCAGGAGCTGGGTGCCGACGCGCTTGTCGCTACCTGCCCGTTCTATGCCCTGCAGGGCATGACCGAGGTCGAGGAGCACTTCCGCATCCTGCACGAGGAACTCGACCTGCCCATCTTCGCCTACGACATCCCCGTGTGCGTCCACACCAAGCTCCCCTGGAAGCTCCTTGCTAAGCTCGGCGCCGAGGGCGTCCTGGCCGGCGTCAAGGATTCCTCGGGTGATGACATCTCGTTCCGCTACCTCGTTCAGGAGAACGAGAAGAACGGCCATCCGATGAGCATCCTCACCGGTCACGAGGTTGTTGTCGATGGCGCCTACCTCGGTGGCGCCGACGGTTCCGTCCCGGGTCTCGCCAACGTTGAGCCCGAGGGCTACGTGCGTCAGTGGAAGGCCGCTCAGGCCGGCGACTGGGCTACCGTCAAGGCCGAGCAGGATCGCCTCAATGAGATTTCGCACATCTGGGATGTCACCTCGGGCGTCCAGGGCTATGCCGGTGGCGTCGGCGCCTTCAAGACCGCTATGAACCTCATGGGCATCTTCGACAGCCCGACCATGCCGCGCCCGGTGAAGGCCATGACCGGCGAGAACGTCGAGGCGATTAGGAAGGTCCTTCAGGACAACGGTCTCCTGTAAAGCTTCCCAGGCACCCGACCTCGCCGTTCAACCGTGTGGCCATGACCCATTAGGTCAATGGCCACACGGTTTCTCGGCGATCTCGGACACCTGGAAAACCTTTACTGCGCTGTGACGGCTAGTCTGACGGCGCATTTCCTGTAGTTGTTTTTATCTCCTAAGGAGAGCG
>CABSMB010000028.1 GCA_902478705.1 uncultured Collinsella sp.
GGCGGATGATCGGGCTCGCCGGGGTTTTCGCGTACAATCTCGTGCATAACGCCGATGGTCTTGAGCACATATTCTTTATGGATGGGATACTGCCCAAAACGCGTCGCGGCGGTATACAGGCGATCGGTCGCACGCGGGATGGAAACAATGCCGAGCGTCTTGCCAAACCAGTCAAAGTCGCCTTGCTTTTTAATGCGGAACTCCTCACATGGCTTGCCGCCGTGCGCCTCCAGGTACTGATTCACGCGCGTATTCCATACGGTATCGGCCACCAGATGCGACCAGACGCCCAGTGTTAAATCGAGCAGCGACTGCGCCACATCTTCGGACGCAAGCGAGAACTCACAGGTGCCGGGACCGGCAACCGGCTCGGCATCCTTGTAACGCTGGGGATAGTGCACGCGGTTCAGTCGCTCGCGTTCCTCGATAATCGAGGTCGCTGCGGCCGGCGCACCGGTGGGCGAACTATTAAGCAACGGTGCCACATAGGTATCCCAGAACTCATGCTCACGAGGCTTAGGGATGGGCTCAGGCTTGGCAAAGTGCGTAATGCGGTACGGGATGGGATCGGCGATGCCAGGAACCATATAGCCCACGAAGATATCCGGAACCACGCAGCCAAACAAAAAGGCATTGCGGTCGCGCACGCTATTGGCAAGCGCACCGGTGCGCTCCAGCAAACGCTCCGTCTGAGCGATATGAATGTTCCAGCTTGGCATAGCCACCCCCATAAAAACCTGGATAACTATACCATCACGGCAAAGCCGCGCGGGCGGCTACGCACGCTCTACGCAGCAACTAGTCCGTAGCACCGCTTTCGGTTCCATACGACGGCGAAGGTGCCTCGACCACATGGTGGTATCGATCGATATAGATGGCGCGGGCACCCAGGCGTCGCACCAAATCCTGATGATGTGTACTCATCAAGACCGTCTTACCGGCAGCAACATAGGCCAGCAGGAAGTTGACCACGATGTCGCAAGAGTCCTCGTCAAGTCCATTGGTAGGCTCGTCGAGCACCAGGATATCGGGGTTCATCGACACGACGGCAGCCAGCGCAACACGCTTCTTTTGCCCGCCCGAAAGCTGATAAGGCGAGGCATCGACCAGATCGGTAACCTGGAACAGTTCCATGGCATCGCGCACGTGGCGCTCGAGCTCGTCTGCCGGCAGCCCCATTTGAGCCGGGCCAAACGCGACTTCCTCGCCCACCGTAGCGCAAAAGAGCTGGGCATCGGCATTCTGGAACACAAAGCCCACGCGCTGATGAAAACGCTGAGCGGCCGCGGAATCCTTTAGAAACGCCGAATCGATCACGTGCCCGTCAAACAGGTATGCCCCTGCGTCTGCGAGTTCAAGGCCGTTGATAAGGCGCATAATCGTCGTCTTACCGCAGCCGTTGGGGCCGAGCAGGGCAACGAGTTCACCACGATCGACCTGCAGCGACACACCATCGACAACCGTATGCTCCGCATAGGAGAACACCACGTCGCGCAGCTCAATGAGCGGCGTGACCTCGGCGCCGCCCGCACCGTTCGTGCCCGCCGCACTATTCATATCGATCGTCAAAACGTCGCCCTTCCCTATTTACATCCCCCGCCGTAACCAGCAGCGCCTACAGCACGGCGCACAACACTGCCAGCAGAGCCACGCCGGCCGCATAGACCGCATCGCGCCAGCCAAAGCCGCTCCGCGCGGGCGCCGGATACGCGCCGGCAAAGCCGCGGCAAAGCATAGCCTCGTCCATCGCGCGGCTGCATTCCATCGCCTTGATAAAGGTCATGCCCATGATACCCGCGATCGAATCGGTACGCGAAAATCCCTCAGGCGCATGGCCAACGCTGCGCAGCATGACCGATTCGCACAGATTGTGCGCCGTGCGACCCAGCACCTCGATGTGCTTGAGCGCCATATCGAAGGTAAAGATGACCTCCTCGGGCAGGTGCAGCATTTTGAGCGCCGCCGACATGCGGCTCCAGGTAAGCGTCCACGAAACACCCAGCACCAGCGACACATTAATAAACGTCTTGAGCGCAATCTTGAGCATGGCGCCCGCGGCAGAAGCGTCCAGCAGCAAAGCTGGCAGCGCCAGAACCACCGCGAGCCCAGCAGCGCCAAGCGCCGGCACAAAGGTTGCCCGCAGCCCACGTACGGGGCGCACGGCAACGAGCACCAGCGCAATAGCCGCCATCAACATGAGGTACAGCGGGCTCTGCGTCAGACACACGCACAGGACGCAAACGAACATCCCCACCAGGCGCACCGGAGCCGAAACGCAAGAAAGGGCGCGGTCGACCATCGACCCGCCCTCGTGCGCACCTCCACCCAGGCGAACCCGCTCAAGCAGGCTCGCCAGGTGCAGGACATTCTTTTGCATCACACGATGCCGAACCCCCGCGGGCTCGTATCGCTCCTCGGCCGCAAGCCAGCTAGGCAGCTCGGCTCTTGCCATGAGCACCGCTTTCCTTAACCGTCAGCGAGATCAGACGGAATGCGATGGTGAGCACCGCCACGCCAATCACGCCCGAAAGAATATACATCGCGGCCTGGCCGGCAAAGCCAAGGCCCTGCTCCTCGGAATAGGCCTGCAAATAATCGCCTGTGGGCAGAGCGTCGGCAAAGGTCGGGGTATCGAGGCCGACCGAAGCCTGCAGGCTGTCGTCGCCAGCCTCCTGAACAGCGGTCGCGGCGCCCTCGGCGTCCCACTCGCCCCAAGCGTCACCGGTGGCCAGCAGGCCCAGCGGCGTGGCCACAACAAGCACGGCAACCAGGATGAGCGTGGGGACCAGCGAGGTCTTCTTGGCAGCAGCGCCCTCGGCAGCAAGCTGGCCATCGACGGCCTCGGGCCCGACGATAACGCTCGGCGCCGTCTTCTTGATGAAGCCGTAGATGGCAGCCGTCGCCACGCCCTCGACCACGCCGGCAACCAGCATATGCGGAATCATCATGGCCGGAATGGCAATGGACAGCGGGAAGGGGCAGTACAGCGGCGCGCCCGAGGCATTGGTGAAGAGCATGGGCTGAATACCAAACTCGATTGCCGCGCACAGGGCCGCCAGGCACAGGCCGACCCAGCCGCTCACGATGGCCGAGACCGAGGTGCCCCAGCTCTTGTCGTGCAGACGGCTGTTGAGCGCACGGAACACGATAGTGGCGGCAAACGGCAGCACAAAGGCCATGTTAAAGCAATTGGCGCCAAAGGACAGGATGCCGCCGTCACCAAACAGCAGCGCCTGCAGCGCCAGCGCGACCGAGACGGCAATGGCCGCGGCCTCGGGGCCCAGCAGCAGCGCGATGAGCGCGCCGCCAACGGCGTGGCCCGTGGTGCCGCCAGGCAGCGGCACGTTAAACATCATGAGCAAGAAGGAAAAGGCGGCGCAAATGCCCAGGAAGGCCATGTGCTCGCGATCGAGCGTGGCACGCACCTTCTTGATGCAGTGAACCCACACGGGCACCATCGCCACCGCCATGACGGCATCGGTCTGCGGGGACAGGTAATTATCTGGAATGTGCATAGCGCCTCCCGGTTGTCGGCACACGGAATCGCAGGGCCGTTTAAACCATATTGTCCAGTGTTACGCATCAACTGGTTCGTAACACGCCGCGGGCTATCATAGCAAAACGGCGCGCCGCCAACAAAAGCGACACGCCGTAATGCAATACATATGTCACAGATGCAGAGCGCTGGCGGGCAGCAGCTCAGTCTTGCCGCCGCCCGACGGCCCATGCCTCAGTCGCAAGCCCTAGCCGCGGACCTCGCCGTTTACGCCCTTGCACACCTTGGTGACGATCTTCTGGTGCGCTTTCTCGACCTCTTCGCTGGTGAGCGTGTGGTCGTCGGAGCGATACGTGAGCGCGAAGGCCATGGACTTCTTGCCCGCGCCGATGCGGACCGGATCGCGGTAGACGTCGAACAAGCGCACGCCCTCGAGCAGCTTGCCGCCGGCGCTCGTAATACGACGCTCAAGATCCTCGCAGGTCACAGCGTTGTCGACCACGATAGCAAGGTCGTGCTCAACGGCCGGGTACTGCGAGAACTCGCGGTAGTTCTCCTGGTTGCGGGCGCCCTTGATCAGCTTGTCCAGATCGAGCTCAAAGGCAACGACGACCTCGTCGATACCACAAGCCTCGCGCGCCTCGGGGTGAATCTCGCCGACCCAGCCCAGCACGGTACCGCCGGACAGGACCTCGGCCGCACGACCCGGCTGCAGGAAGGCGTAGCCCTCGCCCTCGACGGGACGGAAGCGGACCTTCTCGATGCGCAGCTGAGCGAGCAGCTCCTCGACGATGCCCTTGCCAAAGAAGAAGCGCAGCTTGCGGTACTTCATGTTCCAGGACTGCTCGCTCCACTGGCCCGAGAGCACGCCCGCCACGGACTTGGTCTCCTTGGGCAGGCTGGCGTTCTCGCGACCGTGGAACAGGCTGCCGACCTCGTACAGGTGCACGTTGGGCGTGCCGTGGGCCTCGTTGTAGGCCACGGACTGCAGCAGGCCCGGCAGCAGCGAGCGGCGCATCTCGGTCTGCTCGGCCACCAGCGGGTTCATGAGCACCACGGGGCAGCCGCGGCCCTCGGTGGACATGCCGATCTTCTCCAGGTCGCCCGGGGCGGCAAAGCCAAAGGTCGTGGTCTCGTTGAGGCCACAGGCGCGCAGGATCTCGCCGACCTTGCGGGTGAGTTTCTGCTCGCGGGTCAGGCCGCCGATGTGGTTCTTAGCAGCCGGGATGGTCGCCGTCACACGGCCCATGCCCCACAGGCGCAGGACCTCCTCGATCAGGTCGATCTCGCGCGGCAGGTCGGGGCGGAAGCTCGGCGGGGTGACGATAAAGTCCTCGCCGTCGCGCTCGACGGTGCAGCCCAGGCGGGTGAGCGAGCGCTCGATAAAGTCGGGCTCGATGTCGGCGCCGCAGATGGCGCGCACGCGGGCCAGACGCAGCTTAATGCTGTCGATGGTCTTGGGCGCGGGGAACACGTCGATGTAGCCGGGAGCGACCTCGCCGCCGGCGATCTCCTCGATGAGGGCGCAGGTGACGTTGGCGACGTCCACGCAGCCGGTCTCGTCGACCTGACGCTCAAAGCGAATGGAGGCGTCGGAGATCAGCGACAGGTCGCGACTGGTGTGCGAGGTGCGGCCGGCGTTGAAGCAGGCGCTCTCGACCATCACGTCGACGGTGTCGTCCTCGATCTCGGAATCCATGCCGCCCATAACGCCGGCCAGCGCCACGGGGCGCTCGCCGTCGATGATCAGGCCCATGCCGGCGTCGAGCACGCGCTCCTCGCCGTCGAGGGTCGTAAACTTCTCATCCTGCTGGGCGGCGCGAACCACCACGCGACGCCTGCCATCGCGCTCGGCAAAGGTGTCGAGGTCAAAGGCGTGGAGCGGCTGACCGGTGAGCATCATCACGTAGTTGGTGATGTCGACGATGTTGTTGTGCGGGCGCACACCCAGGGCGTTGAGGCGCTTGACCATCCAGTCAGGCGACGGGCCGACCTTCACGTTACGTACGATGCGGGCAACGTAGCGGTCGCACAGGCCCTCGTCGGCGATCTCGACGGAAAGCTCGTCGTCGGTCGCGCGGCCGGTTTCGGCCTTGATGGCGGGTAGCTCAACGTGGAAATCACGGTCGAAGATGGCGCCGGTCTCGCGGGCCATACCAATCATGGACAGGCAGTCGGGGCGGTTGGGCGTGATCTCGCAGTCGAGCACGGTGTCGCTCGAGCCCACGTACTCGGCAAACGGCATGCCGCAGGGCGTGTCCTCGGGCAGAATCATGATGCCGGAGTGGTCGCCGCCCAGGCCGAGCTCGCGCGCGGAGCAGTTCATGCCCATGGACACGACGCCGCGGAGCTTGCTCTTCTTGATCTTGACGTCACCGGGCAGAACAGCGCCGATCATGGCCGTGACAATGTGGTCGCCGGCCTCGAAGTTCTGCGCGCCGCAGACGATCTGCAGCGGCGCGGGGTTGCCGTCGGCGTCGAGGTTCTTGTCGCCCACGTCGACCGAGCACACATACATGTGGTCGCTATCGGGGTGCGGGGCCTTGGTGAGCACCTTGGCGGTCACGACGTGGTCGAAGGACTCGCCCACGGTGTCGATCGCCTCGACCTCGGTGCCGGTGCGGATATATTCGTCCGAAAGGGTCTTGGGATCCTCCGGAATATCGATCATGGTCTTGAGCCAGTCGTAAGAAACGCGCATCTAACTGGTCTCCTTTCATAAATGCGGCTTTGAGCCGGAAACTGCAACTAAGAAGAAAGCGTTCTAGAACTGGTTGAGGAAACGCATGTCACCAGTCATCAACGTGCGCAGGTCGGGCAGGTCGTAGCGCAGGGCCGCGACGCGCTCGGCGCCAATGCCAAAGGCGAAGCCGGTGTACTTCTCGGGGTCGATGCCGCAGTTGATGAGGACGTTGGGGTCGACCATGCCGCAGCCCAGGATCTCGATCCAACCGCTGTGCTTGCAGAAGTTGCAGCCCTTGCCGCCGCACACGTGGCAGCTCACGTCCACCTCGCAGCTGGGCTCGGTGAAGGGGAAGAAGTGCGGGCGGTAACGCGTCTTGCGGTCCTCGCCAAACATGCACTTAACAAAGTAGTCGAGCGTGCCCTTAAGGTCGCCGAAGGTGATGCCCTCGTCGACGACCAGGCCCTCGATCTGGTTGAACTGCGGCAGGTGGCAGGCGTCGGCCGTGTCGGGACGGTAGACGGTGCCCGGGCAGATCATGTAGATGGGCGGCTTCTGCGACTCCATGGTGTGGATCTGCACGCCCGAGGTCTGGGTGCGCAGCAGCACGTCGGACTCACCGTGGGCGTGAGCCTCGGGGTGCGCGACACTGCCGGGGTTGTTATCGACCACGTAGAAGGTATCGCGGGCCGAGCGGCTCGGGTGATCCATGGGCGCGTTGAGCGCGGTGAAGTTGTAGTAGGAGGTGTCGACCATGGGGCCGGACTCGACGGTGTAGCCGATGCCGCAGAAGATGTCCTCGGCCTCCTCGATGATCTGCTTGATCAGGTGCTGGTGACCGATCTGCGGATGGATACCCGGCAGCGTGATGTCGACGGCCTCGTGCTCAAGCGCGTGCTTGAGGGCGGCGGCCTTCATCTCGGTCGTGCGCTCGTCGAGCATGCCCTCGATCAGCTGGCGCATCTCGTTGGCGCGCTTGCCCATGACGGGGCGATCCTCGGGGGCGAGCTTGCCCATCATGCGCATCAGGCCGGTAATACGACCCTTGCGGCCGAGCAGCTCAACGCGTGCGGCCTCGAGCTTGGCGGCGTCGTCGGCGCCGGCGACGAGCTCCTTGGCCTCTTCCTCGAGTTTGACCAGATCATCAATCAGACTCATGTCTTCCCTTTCGTCTCTCGCACGTCCACTTGCCGCGGCGGCTGACGCCGTCCGACGCTGCGGATGTGCGGCCCGGTTCGGTAACAAAAAACCGTCCTCGGGCATGTGCATTGCCCAAGGACGGTTGAATTCCGCGGTACCACCTTGTTTGACCCGGCGGATGTCTGGCCCGCCGCGCCCACTCTGCGCCCCTTGTCGCGAGGCTCACGGCTTCCCTACTGGGGCTTCGCCGCCGCTGGCCGCGCGCCCGTTGAGGTCGCTGCTCGGGAGTGAACGCTTGGCCCTTGCCACCGCAGGAAGGCTTGCAGCCCATGACCTTCCCTCTCTTGTCGGCGACGCGGCGGGCAAAACCCTCTCCGTCAACGCATTGGGCTATAGGATAACACATTCTGCGAGCGTATCGCCGCGTTCCGTTTTGTTCGCGCTGGGTACAAGGCAGGTAGCTGTGCAAACTGGCCGCACCTCCGTCCGTGGCGCGCGGCCTGCGAGATCAAGGATATGGTATGGGAAAGAAGTTCGATAAGAAGGCCAAGGCCGCCGTGGCAAAAGCCGCCAAGGGCATCAAGGCCGAGAAAGCCGTCAAGAAGTTCCGTAAACTCGAGGGCAAGCTGTGGACCCGCGAGTATCTGCTCAAGATCGCCGAGTTCGATGGCGCGACCATCGCCCCCGCCAACGGTGCCGCAGCCCGTGCCGATGCCATGGGCACGCTCGCCGGCGAGCATCACAAGCTCCTGACCAGTGAAAAGTCAGTTGAGCTCGTGCGTTCGCTGGCGCATGAGACAGTTGTGGGCGGCAAAATCGACGACCCGCAGCTGCTCGACGAGATTCGCGTGCTCGGCCGCGACCAGCGCGAGGCCGGCGCCATCCCCACCGAGGAGGCCGAGGCCTGGACCAGGCTCACCTGCGAGGCCGACGCCGTGTGGCACAAGGCCAAGGCGGCCAACGACTGGGCGAGCTTTGAGCCCTACGTGGACAGGATCGTCGGCCAGCTTAAGCATCAGGCCGAGCTCATGGACCCCAAGCGCGACCCGTACGACGTATGGCTCGATCAGTACGAGCGCGGCCTTTCCGCCAAGAGCTTCGACGCGTTTTGTGACGAGGTCAAGGCGACCGTCGTGCCGCTTGTGCACGCCATCGGCGAGCGTGGCCAGCAGCCCGCTGCCGACTTTTTGCATGCCCATGTGCCCGAGGCTGCCCAGCGCGCCATGAGCTTTGACCTGATGAAGCTTGTGGGCCTGGACCTAAACGACACCACGCTCGCCTTTACCGAGCATCCGTTTAGTGAGGGCTTCTCGGTGGGCGACGCGCGCATCGCCACGCATATCCACGAGGACGATTGCATTTCCAACGTCTACAGCATCATCCACGAGGCCGGCCACGCCATGTACGAGCTGGGCGTGAACCCCGCCTATGCGCGCACGTGCCTGGAGGGCGGCACTTCCATGGGCATCCACGAGAGTCAGAGCCGCTTCTTCGAAAACACCGTTGGTCGCAGCCGCGCCTTTATGGGCCCGCTGCTCGAGGTCTTGCGCCGCCACGCGCCCGAGGTCTACGGCAACGTGGACGAGGATACGCTCTACCGCGCCGTGAACATTGCGCAGCCATCGCTGATCCGCACCGAGGCCGACGAGCTCACCTATCCGCTGCACGTTATGGTGCGCTACGAGATTGAGCGCATGCTGTTTGCCGGCGAGGCCACGGCCAAGGATATCCCCGCGCTTTGGAACCGTTTTATGGACGAGTACCTGGGCATTCCGGTTCCCGACGATACGCGCGGCTGCCTGCAGGATACGCACTGGAGCGGTGGCTCGTTTGGCTACTTCCCCCCCTATGCGCTGGGCAGCGCCTACGAT
>CABSMB010000029.1 GCA_902478705.1 uncultured Collinsella sp.
GGGCAAGACGCACCTGCTGCTCGCCATCAAAAATGAGCTGGCAGAGAAATCGCCCGAGATCAAGGTGAAGTACGCCAATTCGCAGGCATATCTGGACGACTTGATGACGGAATTCGACCGCCAAAAGAAGAGCAACGCCCCCATTATGCAGGCGTACCACGGCGTCGACGTGCTTATCATCGATGACATCCAGAACATCATTGGCAAGCGCGCGAGCGTGGATTACTTCTTCCAGTTGATGGACGAATTTATCCGCAACAACAAGAAGGTCGTGATCGCCGCCGACCGCGCTCCCAAGGACCTTAATATGGACGAGCGCCTGACCAGTCGCTTTAATGCCGGCCTGCTGTGCCTGGTGGCGGAGCCCAGCTACGAGATGAAGTACAAGATTTTGCAGCGCTATTACGAGAACACGATCGCCGCCGCGCCCGAGGCGGGCAACGACTCGCTGCTGGCGGCCTACGGGGGCGACGGCGGACATCTGACCGACACGCACTTTAAACACATGGCCGAGGTCTCGGGCACCAACATCCGCGAGCTCGAGAGCTTTTGCGAGCGTTGTGCCGGCGAAGCGGGCGATCGCGAGCGCGAGGGCGGGGAGCTCACCTTTGACGACATCGACGCCATCGCCAACCAGTACTTCGACACATCGGCCAAGAAGATCAATGTGCAGACGGTCCAGTCCGTCATCGAGGAGCAATACGGTGTGACGCACGAGGAACTCATCGGGCCTCGCCGCAACGCCAATATCGCCAAGGCGCGCCATATCGCTATCTACCTGGCGATCGAGATGTGCGAGATGACGACGACGGCCGTCGGCGCCGAGTTTGGCAACCGCAACCACTCGACCGTCAGCACGAGCTATAAAAAGGTTCAGAAGATGATTCAGGAAGACCGGACCGTTACCGAAGACCTCAAGTCGCTGCGCGATAAAATTACACTGCGCTCGTAGGTAAATGGACACACCTGTTGAAAACTTGTCGAAACGGCGGTTATAAGGTGTCAAAAACTCGAGCCGCGGTGATGGAAAGTTTTGCGCAGGTTTTGAACGTGGAAAACATACCCGGTTGCACACAGGTTCCTGTCGATTCTCTTTTTAGGGCTGACCTGCACTTTTAGAAGTAATCAACAGTTTCGTCAGTACTATTACTATTATTAAGATATTTATATCTATAGAAAGGTATTAAAAGATGAAGTTCACCGTCAGCCAGAGCTCGCTTACGCAAGCCATCGGCGTCGTTATGAAAGGCGTCGCTTCGGCATCCACCCTTCCCATTCTGTCGGGCGTGCTCGTTAAGGCGCAAGACGGCATCTTGGAATTCCAGACCTCCAACTACACCATCTCGATTCGTCACCGCATTGCGGCTCATGTCGAAGAGGAGGGCGAGATGGTGATTCCCTGCAAGATGCTCTCCAACATCACCAAGACCCTTCCCGATGCCCCGGTCACCTTTGAGCTGTCCGAGCGCCAGGTTTTGATTGGCTGCGAGAAGAGCTCTTTCCGCCTCAACACGCTCGATGCCAACGACTTTCCCGAGTTCCCGGCATACGCCATCGAGAGCGCCGTCGAGCTTCCGACCGATATCCTGTCCGAAATGGTAAGTCGCGTATGGCGCGTCACCTCGACTGACAAGGCCCGCCCCATCCTGGGTGGCGTGCACATGAAGGTCGAGAACAACACCGTGCGCCTGGTGGCGACCGACTCCTTCCGTCTGGCCGTGTGTGATACGCAGGTCGAGACCTCGACCCTCGAAGGTTCCTTTGAGCTCAACGTGCCTGCCGACGCCTTCAACGATGCTCTGAGCATCATGGCAAGCCAGGCGACCATCATGATCGGCGCCACCGACACCCAGGTTGTCTTTGAGGCCGGCAACACCACCTACGTGTCGCGCCGCATCGAGGGCGTATATCCCAATTACAAGCAGCTCATCCCCGATTCGTGCGTGACGAGCGTCAAGATCGACGTAGCCGCCTTTAACGCCGCCCTTAAGCGTGTGGCCGTTATCGCGAGCGCCAACCCCGCCGTCAAGTTTGAGATTGACGTCGAGAACGGCCAGATGGGCCTGTCCTCCATTTCCAACGACCAGGATCTGGCGCAGGAGACGATCGATGTCGAGGCCGAAGGCGAGTCGGGCACCATCGCCTTCAACTACCACTACATCTTTGGCTGCCTCAATGCCCTGTCCAAGGAGAAGGAGATCACGCTGGAGCTCAAGAGCTATTCGCAGGCTGGCATCTTCAAGTCCTACGACAAGATCAACTACCTGTACCTGGTCATGCCGGTACGCATCTAGCGCTGCCCATGACCATGTTCGCACGCGATCTTTCCGTTGCGCGCTATCGCAGCTTCGACAGTTACCGCCTTGCCCTGAGCGACGGTGTGACAGTGCTCGCAGGTCCCAACGCGGCGGGAAAGACCAACCTCATAGAGGCGCTGCAGCTGCTGACGAGTGGCGCCTCGTTTAGGCATCCGACCGCTGCCGAGCTCGTGCACGACGGCGTGGGCCCATGCAAGGTCGAGCTGAGGCTCGAAGGTGATGGGCGTGTGCTGGACATGGGACTGAGTGTGGAAGATGGCAAGCGTACGTTTAGTCACAACGGCAAGCGCTGCGCTGCGTCCGGTGTGCGCGGGGTGCTGCCGAGCGTTCTGTTTTGCCCGGACCACCTGGATATGGTCAAGCGGGGCGCCAGCGTGCGCCGCACCGCACTCGATGACTTTGGCGTTCAGCTGAGTGCGCGCTATGCCGATCTGGCTAGTGCCTACGCGCGCTGCGTGACCCAGCGCAATGCCCTGCTCAAGGAGACCTGGTGCTGCCGCGAGATGCTCGGTGCCTGGAACGAATCTATTGCCCGCGCCGGTTCGGCCCTGCTCGTGCACCGTCTGGCTCTGCTCGACCGGCTGTCGGGCCATGTGCGTGACGCCTATGGCCGCGTGGCATCCGGCGAGCCCGCCGGTGTGTCCTATGTGTCCACGCTTGGCGACCTGCCTGGCACCGAGGACCGCGACGAGCTCAGGGGCTGGGCGTATGAGCACATGCTCTCGGCGCTCGATGAGCGCGCCGACGAGGAGATCCGCCGCGGCGTGACGCTCGTGGGTCCGCATCGCGACGAGATTGAGTTTTCCGTCGCGGGCCGATCGGCCCGTTCATTTGCCAGTCAGGGCCAGCAGCGAACGCTAGTGCTTGCCTGGAAGGTGGCAGAAGTGGCCGTGGCGCGCGATATCCTGGGCACTGCGCCGCTGCTGCTTTTGGACGACGTAATGAGCGAGCTCGACGCCGGGCGCCGAGGCGCTTTTCTGCAGCTGATCGGTGATGACATCCAGACAGTCATAACCACCACCAATCTGGGGTATTTTACCGATGACCTGCTTGATCGAGCCAAGGTGGTGAGCATGGGTGAGACGTGCTAATTACGAGCGCGAGAACGGAATGGTCGCCTTCGGCGGCTTTTTGGATGCCGAGCGTCAGCGCATCCTGGCGGCGGCGACACCTGAGCGCCGCGCGCAAATGGAGGCTGCAGAGGAGTCTCGTGCGGTCTATCACGCCTGGAATGCCGTGTGCTCGGGCACGCGCGAGGGACGCCATGTGACGGGTCTGCGCTACCTGCCCGAGTCCAACGAACTGCTGGTGTACCTCGATTCGCCCTCATGGACGCAGGAGATGACACTTTTGCGCGAGATTATCCGCGCGCGCATGGAGCGCGCCGGCGCGCACGTCGATGGGCTGGTGTTCAAGACGACCGCCCCCGGCCACACACCGCCCGCTGCAAAAGAGCGCCTGCGTCCGGCCGTGGCCGAGCGTCCGCCGGCTCCACATGCCGACCTAAGCGATGCCGAGCGTGCCGAGATTGAGCACCAAGTGGCACCCATCGAGGACCAAAAACTGCGCGAGGCCCTCGAGAACGCCATGAGAGCCAGTGCCGAGTGGGCCAAGGGCGTGCAGAGCAAAAAAGAGCCTTAAATCGCATCTGGTGGCCTTGTAGAGCCAAATACCCTCGTTCCCGAGGGTATTTTTTTACGATAAACTAGTAAGGCTGTACACATTTTCTTAACTGAAGGAGGACGTGTGGCAAACGAAAACGATTACGATGGCGGCGAGATTAAGATTCTCGAAGGTCTCGAGGCCGTTCGTAAGCGCCCGGGCATGTACATTGGCTCGACGAGCGCCAGCGGTCTTCATCACCTGGTGTGGGAGATCGTTGACAACTCCGTCGACGAGGCCATGGCCGGTTTCTGCACCGAGATTCAGGTGACGGTCCACGCCGACAACTCCATCACGGTCGTCGACAACGGGCGCGGCATCCCCGTCGACGAGCATCCTATCAAAAAGATCCCGACGCTCGAGGTCGTCATGACGATCCTGCACGCCGGCGGTAAGTTCGATAACTCGGCCTACAAGGTCTCGGGCGGCCTGCACGGCGTGGGTATCTCCGTTGTCAACGCCCTGTCCAAGCGTGTGGTCGTGCAGGTATGCCGCGATGGCAACATCTACGAGATGGAGTTTTCGCGCGGCAAGACCGTCAAGAAAATGGAGGTCGTGGGCACTTCGGAGACGACGGGTACCACTGTCAGCTTCTGGCCCGACGACGAGATCTTCGAGACCTGCATCTACGATTTCGACACGCTGCACAACCGTCTGCAGGAGACGGCATTCCTCAACAAGAACCTCAAGATCGTGCTGACCGACGAGCGCGAGGCGACTCCCCATGTGGAGGAGTTTTGCTATGCCGGCGGCATCATCGACTTCGTCAAGTTCCTCAACGAGGGCAAGGATGTCCCCGAGGCCTTTAAGGAGCCCATCTATATTGAGGGCAAATCGGATCCGGATGCGCCCGTGACCAAGATGGGCGAGGTCGAGGTATCCTTGCAGTGGAATAACGGCTACGGCGAGAACGTCATGTCGTTTGCCAACGACATCTACACCCCCGAGGGCGGCATGCACCTCGAGGGCTTCCGTACCGCACTCACCCGTGTGATTAACGATTACGCTCGCAAGCAGAACCTGCTCAAGGAAAAAGACGCCAACCTGACCGGCGACGATGTGCGCGAGGGCCTATCGGCCGTTATCTCGGTCAAACTGCCCGATCCGCAGTTTGAGGGCCAGACCAAGGCCAAGCTCGGCAGCTCCTATATGCGCGCGCTGACGCTCAAGATCGTGACCGACGGGCTTGCCGATTACCTCGAGGAGCATCCCAAGCCCGCTCGTGAGATCGTCAAGAAGGCCCAACAGGCCTGCAAGGCGCGCAACGCCGCCCGTAAGGCGCGCGAGGCGACCCGCCGCAAGAGCCTGCTCGAGACGGCGTCGCTGCCCGGCAAGCTCGCCGACTGTTCGGTGCGCGACGCCGAGTTGACTGAGCTCTTTATCGTAGAGGGCGACTCGGCAGGCGGCTCGGCAAAGGACGGCCGTCGCCGAGACATCCAGGCGATCCTACCCCTGCGCGGCAAGATTTTGAACGTCGAGCGCGTGGGCGATCATCGTGCGTTCTCGAGCGACACCATCCAGTCACTCATCACTGCGATCGGCTGCGGCGTCACGACGAGCGCTGGCGACGGTGGCGACTTTGACATCACCAAGGCGCGCTACCACAAGATCATCATCATGACCGATGCCGACGTCGACGGTGCGCATATCCGCATCCTGCTGCTGACGTTCTTCTACAAGTACATGCGCCCGTTGATTGATGCCGGCTACGTTTACGTCGCTTGCCCGCCCATCTTTGGCATCAAGGTGCGCAACAAGATTCACTACGTGTATCCCAACGGCCGCCAGCCCGAAGACGAGATCCTGCGTGACACCATCCAGAGCCTGGGACTGAACCCCGACGACAACGACGAGGACGGCAAGGCCAAGGACGGCAAGATCACTAAGAAGCGCAAGGGTTACACCGTCCAGCGCTATAAGGGCCTGGGCGAGATGGACCCCAAGCAGCTTGCCTCGACGACGATGGACCCCAAGACCCGTATTCTGCAGCGCGTGTCGATCGAGGACGCCGTGGTGGCGGACCGCGCCGTGCGCGAACTGATGGGTTCCGAGGTCGGCTATCGCCGCGAGTACATCGAGAAGCATGCGCATGACGCACGCTTCCTTGACGCCTAGCTTTCCCAGGCACCCCATCTTGCCCTTCAGGATTTCGGGCGCCGCACGCAAGGCGTGCGCCCTCATCCTTCAGGGCAACCTGGGGCACCTGGAAAACCTAGGAGGGTTATCCGGTGTTCCCGGTAATCCGTCTCCGTGGTAGGGAACTAATGGACCACGCAAACCATGAGGAGGTAACGTGGCAGACGATATCAACAATAACGAGGGTATGGGCGAGGCCGGCGACGCCGGTATGCCCGACGATCTGAAGCGCCTGCTTGCCCGTGCTGAGCAGGGTGAGGACGGTAACCCGGATTCCTATAACCCCGACGCCGAGGACGAAGAAGATGATGACGACGCCGAGCTCGAGGAGAGCTTTGGCGCTGTCGACCGCGGCGCCTCGGCCGGCGAGGATATCAACGGCGGCCAGCTCCAGATTTCGGAGTTTGGCCACGAGATGAAGCAGTCGTTCATCGAGTACTCGATGTCGGTCATCACGGCGCGCGCCCTGCCGGACGTGCGCGACGGCTTAAAGCCGGTGCACCGCCGCATCCTGTACGCAATGAACGAGAGCGGCATCTACCCCAACCGTCCGCACAAGAAGTCGGCCTGGACGGTCGGCGAAGTTATCGGTAAGTACCATCCGCACGGCGACTTCGCGGTCTATGAGGCCATGGTCCGCCTGGCACAGTGGTTCTCCATGCGCACGCCGCTCATTGACGGTCACGGTAACTTCGGCAACATCGACGGCGACGGCGCCGCCGCCATGCGTTACACCGAGAGCCGCCTGGCAAAGCCCGCCATGGAGCTCCTGCGTGACCTGCAGAAGGACACCGTCGACTGGCAGCCCAACTACGACGAGTCGCTTGCCGAGCCCGTGGCACTGCCCGCGCGTTTCCCCAACCTGCTGGTCAACGGCAGCCAGGGCATCGCCGTCGGCATGGCCACCAACATCGCCCCGCACAACCTCACCGAGGCGATCGAAGCCACGTGCTACCTGATCGACAACCCCGACGCCACCGTCGACGAGCTCATGCAGATCATGCCCGGTCCGGACTTCCCCACCGGTGCCATCATCATGGGCAGTGCCGGCATTAAGCAGAGCTACGAGACCGGCCGCGGCTCCATCACCGTGCGCGCCAAGGCTCATGTGGAGTCCACCAAGACCGGCCGTAGCCGCCTGGTCTTTACCGAGATTCCCTACATGGTCAACAAGGGCACCCTTCAGGAGAAGATCGCCCAGCTCGTCAACGACAAGCGCATCGAGGGTATCTCGGATATGCGCGATGAGTCCAACCAGAAGGGTATCCGTCTGGTCATCGAGCTCAAGAAGGGCGTCATCCCGCAGGTCGTGCTCAACAACCTGTACAAGTACACCTCGCTGCAGACGACCTTTGGTGCCAACAACCTGGCGCTTGTCAACGGCGTGCCCAAATGCCTGAGCCTGCGCGAGATGCTGCAACACTACATCGACCACCAGGTCGACGTCGTCACCCGCCGCACCCGCTTTGACCTCAAGAAGGCCCAGGCGCGTGCCCATATTCTCGAGGGCTACCTGATGGCTCTCGACCATATCGACGAGGTCATCAGCATCATCCGCTCCTCGCAGACCGACTCCGAGGCCAGCAGTCGCCTGATCGAGCGCTTTGGCTTTACGTCCGAGCAGACTACGGCCATCCTCGAGATGAAGCTGCGTCGCCTGACCGGCCTGGAGCGCGACAAGATTCAGGAAGAGCTGGACGGCTTGCGCCGCGCCATCGCCTACTACGAGGACCTGTTGGCGCACGAAGAGAAGATTCTGGGCGTCATCAAGGAAGAGATGCGCGAGATCTCCAAGAAGTTCGGCGATAAGCGCCGCACCGAGATTAGCCATGTCGAGAAGGACCTGGACGTCGAAGATCTGATTGCCGACGAGGACATGGTCGTGACCATCACCCACACCGGCTACGTCAAGCGCATCCCGGTGGCCGCCTATCGCGCCCAAAAGCGCGGCGGCAAGGGCGTGTCGGGCGTCAACCTCAAAGAGGACGACGTTATCGACGAGATGTTTATCGCGTCCACGCACGAGTACGTGCTGTTCTTCTCGAGCAAGGGTAAGGTCTATCGTCTGAAGGTGCACGAGCTGCCGGTTGGCACGCGCCAGGCGCGCGGCACCGCGATCGTCAACCTGCTGCCTTTCGAGGAGGGCGAGAAGATCGCGAGCGTCATCAGCTGCCGCGAGTTCCCCGCCGACGAGTACCTGATGTTTGCCACCAAGAGCGGCATGGTCAAGAAGACCGTGATGAGCGCCTACGACCGTAGCCGCCGCGATGGCCTGATCGCCATCAACCTGAGGGACGACGACGCGCTGCTCGCTGTACGCCGCGTGCGCGAGGGTGACAAGATCATCATGGCAACCACCGCAGGCAAGGCGATTATGTTCCCCGAGGACCAGGTGCGCGCCACCGGCCGCGATACCAGCGGCGTCCGCGGCATTGGCATGAAGGAAGGCGTGAGCGTTCTCGGTATGGAGATTACTAACGGTAACGGCGACCTGTTTGTCATTACCGAGCGCGGCTACGGCAAACGCACGCCGGTCTCGGATTACCCGGAGCAGAACCGCGGCGGCCAGGGCGTCTACACCATCCAGATGACCGAGCGTAAGGGTAACCTCGCAGCCATGAAGACGGTGGGCCCGCAGCATGAGCTGTTCATCGTGACGGAGGGCGCGACGGTCATTCGCGTCAAGACCGACGAGATCAGCCAAACCGGTCGTGCCACCCAGGGCGTCAAGATGATGACCGTCGACGATAACGACCGCATCTGCGCCGTAGCCCGCATGACGGCCGCCAAAGAGAAGCCCGAAGGCGAAGGTGCCGAGGCCGCAGCCGACGCCGAAGAGGCCCCAGTCGACCTAGGCGACGGCAACGACATGCCAGAAGATCTCCTAGACGAGTAAGAGGCCCTAGCTGGCAAAAATCATCAGACCCCATTTATCGGCGGTCGGCGCACTGCGCGCCGGCCGCTTTTTTGAAAATCTTTGAACTCCACGTCGGCCCCGGCTGCCCGGCGGCATGCGAAGTCGATCGCGAGTTCCGCACGAGCCGGAGAGCACTTAATGTGCTCTCCGTGCGAG
>CABSMB010000030.1 GCA_902478705.1 uncultured Collinsella sp.
GCGTCGGCCGGTCCGCCGTTCGGCAGAACGGCGGAACCAATTAGTCTACGGGATGATAGAAAGTATCGACGACCGTCTGCTTTACGTTGTCCTGGTCCAGATAGAACTCGGCGAAGGTGTCGCCCTGCTGCATGGTGCCCTGCAGCGTCACGACATCAAACGAGGTCAGGCCGTGCTCGAGCATCGTGGTCGCCAGATAGCTGAACTCATCGAGACCCAAATTGGTCCACGTATAGTCGCCCATGGCCTGATACAGGCTGATGAGCATGGCGGGGTTGCTCTTGGCACTGCTGAGCACCTTCGATGCAAACGCCTGCACGTAGCTCACCTGGCGCGCTGTACGATCCAGCGAAGACGTCAGATTCGTCGTGTCGCGCCACTGCACATACTTTTCCGCCGTTGTACCAAACAGCGTGGTCTCCTGGCCCTCGACAACCGACGTGCCCGGCACGGTCTGCGTAGGCACCAGTGTCACACCGCCGATGGAGTCATTAATGGGAGCCACGCCCTCGATATTGAGCGTGTAGTAATAGTCGACCGGAATGTTATCGAGCACGCGCGAGGCAGCGGCGGCCGTCAGTGCCGATGAGTTGTCGCCATCGGTGCCATAGGCAAACTGCAGGCACAACTGCTCGGTCACCTGGCCGGCAAACGAACCGTTGGAATACGTATCTACGGCAACCATGCTGTCACGCGGGATGATAATGCCGCGGGCCTCGCCCGTGTCGGTATTAAGCGCTACGACCATCACGGTATCGGACTGGCCCTTCTGGGTGCCGTCATCGTTGTTGCGGCCATCAAAGCCGATAAACGCCACCGTGGCCATATGCTTGTTGAGCGCATACTTCTTGCCGTTATAGGTAATGGTGTCGCCCTTGGCCTTAATGACCTTTTCGGTCTTTTCCTCAATCTTCTTTTTGCCTTGGTTCACGCTGTGATTCACAAAGCCCCAGCCGGCAGCAGCAACCGCACCAATCACGAGCAGCACGATCAGCAGCGTGCGGATACGGCGGCGGCGCTTGATGCGCTTAATCGACTCTTTGGAGCGTCGACGACGCTGAGGTCCCGCCTCATCAAGCGAAGGCCACTCTACCTCATCAACAGGCTGCGCCGCAGCTTCATCGGTCTTTGCCGATGCGTCGGACGGAGCATCGTCCTTGCTCTTGGATTTTTCGCCAGATTGAGGCATCGGAGTGTCTTTGGCCTCCCATTGAGGCTCGACAGGCTCCGCCACATCCTGAACCTGATGCTCGGGATTGTTTACTTGATTTTCATCGGGATCCACCGCATCGATAAAGTGCTTGCCACGGGGGTTCATGACTATTTTGTCTCCTGGTCGCTTGTTAACACACCGCTGACAATATAGCGCGAGTTGCCCTGCGAACTATCGAGCATGCAGGTGCTCAACTGCACAATCTTACTATCTGCATCAAGTGTCACGCCGTCACGTACATTTTTGAGCAATGCGTCCGGATTACAGACCGAATTAAAGTAGTCCTGGCGCACGGCGGGGTCGGCAAAGTTAAACGAGTTGAGAATGTGGCGGTCGTCATATTGATAGGCCGAGACAATCTTGTACGTCAGAATATGGCCCGGCGTGTAGATATAGAACTCGGTGTTCTCGTTAAAGAAGTCCGCGTCCTCAAAGTTATGCAAGTTGTGGAACACGCCGCCGTTCACATGGCCGTAGATCACCGTGACGGGATCGCTAAAGTCGCGCGCGTTTGCCATCTGGCTAAACGCTGTGCCGTAGGGGTCGTACTTGCCGTCCTTGTCGTGGTCCAGGTAAAACAGGTCGTCCGTCGTGCTCTGCAGCAGGGGTGTGTTGATATCCGCACCCGGAATGTAGAGCCACGCATAGATATCGGCATTCTCCTGAATGAGCGGAGCGAAGTCGATGGGGTTGTCCGGTAGCTCCTTGCCCTTTGATTCGACCTTCGTGGCGGGCTTTCCTGTTGCACTCATCTCCTCGGCGCGCTGCTGCTCTAGATGATTCATATAGAGCACGTAGCCGCCGCAGCCGACTGCGACCAGCAACAACACTACGAAAACGCCCTTGAGTATCGTGGCGCGACGCTTTTTGTCCGAGTCGCCCATATGCTTAACTTCCATATGCTTGCCCTGCGGCTGCTGTGCCATGGTGTTCCCTTACCCTGTAAATCGGCCAAAAAAAGGACCCGCACAAGTACGGGTCCTCAAATCTTACGGTTGAAACCGTGTCTGTGCTAGTTGTTCTTGCGAAGAGCAACAAAAGCGCAGGCAGCGCCAGCAGCGGCAACAGCAGCCACGGCGGCGACGGCGGTGGTGTTCACGCCGGTAGCCGGGGACTTAGCACCGTTGTCGGTGGTAGCAGCGCCAGCAGCGGTCTTCTCAGCCACGATGGTGTAGGTGGAGAGCTTGGTGACCTTAAAGACAACGTTACCGTTGTTGTCGGCGGTGAGGTTCAGGGTCTCCTTGCTACCGTCGTTGTGCTGGACATAGACGGTAACCTTGGCGTTGGCGTAAGCCTTGCCAAGGGTGAAGGTAACGGTCAGCGGGTTGGACTCAGAAACGGTACCCTCGACGGTCTCGGTGATCTCAAAGGAAGCGACCACGTTGGCGTCGGCAGGAGTGCCCTCGGCGTTCTTGGTGGTGGAAACAACCTTGACGTTAGCGTTGTTAACGCTGGCGGTCACGTTGTTGGCGCCGGTGGCGGTGGTGTTGGCAGGGCTCGGGGCGGCGAAAGCAGCCACGGGCAGAGCCAGGGCAAGAGCGAGAACGCTCAGTGCTGCCATGAATCTCTTCTTCATGTTAGGTACTCCTCAACTTGCAGCTTGTGGACCTTTAAGTGCCTAGTAGTATAGCCCTTTTTTACAAATTGTGACTAATGAGTTCTATATGAAACTACATTGCTGCTTTTTTGCTCACGCATTGGCCCCAAACAGCGACTTTATGTGATGGTCCTGTGACTTATTGGCCTTGTGTTACGGGCGTGACCTGCGAACCCACGCCGTTTGCACTGGTTTCGCCAACCTCGCTGTCCGTATCCTCGCCCTTTTGGGCATCGGCGATCGTTGCGGCAGCGGCAACAATACCGCGCTGAGGCGCCACGCCCGTCTGGGTCTGAGCGCCCTCGACAAGCTCCGTGCCGGCATGCGCGAGCTCAGCAGGCTTGAACATCGCACTCAGGTCGACGCCGCCGCCAGCGTAGCCGAGTGCGGCAAGTGCGATCACAATCACCGCAACAACAACTGCAATCGGCACGTAACGATGCCACCCAGCGGGATTGAGGCCACTGCGGCGAGCCGCACCGCGGCTGATATAGCCCAGCGTTCCGTCGTGCTTGAGCTTAGAGCCCACCACGCGCTTGCGCCCCCGCAGCGATGACTCGGCCTGCATGGCCAAGCGAGCGCTTGCCGAAGGATAGCCGTATTTGGTGCGTTTGAACGAACCGTCGAACCCCGACGCGTGCTTGCCCCACGTCCGGGACGTCGTGCGGCGGTTAACTGGAGCCGCGCCCCGTCTATTCCGGTTTGGTTTTGAAGTCTCCGCCATACGCCCCCGCACGCCGTAACACAATCGAAACATTACTGCTTTGGACTGTAGCACACGCGCTGCACGCGGTCACGGGCGCCTCGCTCAGCGGTCGTCGTCCTTCAGCAAGCGCCACAGGGTCGTGCGGCTGATCCCCAGCACCTCGGCAGCGCGGGTCCGGCTGCCCTGAAGGTGGCCTACGACCAGCCGCGCGATGTCGCGTTCGGTATCGGCCAGTGGACGCAGGATATACAGGTCGCTGTCGAGCATCGGAGCGCCAAAGGTTGCGGTTTTGATGACGTCCTCCTGGGCGAGCACCTCCTCTGCCACCGCGCGCTCCGCCACACCCGACCCTACTAATATATAGAGTCGTTCCGAGACCTCGCGAAGCTGCAGGTAGTTGCGGGGCCAGCGATAGCCGTTGAGCATCGAGGCAGCCTCCTCGGACATACTCGGAGCGGCAGTTCCAAAGACATCTGACAGATATGACAAATACCGCGCAACCTTTTTCGATGCGCCACCCTGCTCGGCAATCGCAGGCGCCACACTTACTGCACACGCCAAGCGCTCGGTTACAAAAGCGGCCTGGTCGCTTTCGCCACCGCCCGGCATGTCGTTTGCCGTCAGCACCACATGGCAACGCGCAGCCAGCGCCGTGTCGGTCATCGTAGAGACAAGCTCGCGCAAGCGCTGGGGCGAAAGCGCATGCCAACCGCCGATGCATAGGGTCAGCCCCGTTTGAAACAGCGGCGATTCCGAGCTCTTGAGTAGATGGCGCCAGCCGCGGTCCGTGAGCTCATCGAGCGCTACGGAAACAAAGGGCTCGTCAGCGAACGGCCCATCCAGATAGAGGCGTTTTGCAATCTCTGCCTGGCCGGCACCCAGCTCGCCCTCCAGCATAAGGGGCACGCCGTGGGCATAGCTTTCGCAGACGGGACCGGCGACCGCAGCGGCACCCTCGACAATGCCGTACGCGCTCGCCTCGTAGCGCGCCTCGACCCCATCGGCATTGAGCCACTCAATACCCGCGTGTGCCGCCGCGCCGTGGACTTCGCGGACCACGACCACCCAAAGTGCGCCGTATTCCTTGGCGACCGGACGCACCGTGAGGCTCAGACGCGCCCCGTCGTGCCCCATCACCAGACGCACGCCGTCACCCACGCGCCCCAGACGCTCGGTAACAAATACCGCGACATCTTGCTCGAGCGCGATATCATCCATGGTCGAAATCGCCACGTGTCCATGCCCATCGATTGCCAACGCCGAGGCCCCGGCAGCAGCCAGGGCCTCGATCAAGATTTGCAGTTTGGCATCACTGTTCATATTGCGCCCCGTCCTCGGCGCCACGCCGCCACCGACGGCCGCGCGGGCGAGTGTTTCAAAATTGAACGATATTGCTCACCAAACACTATAGGGCAGAAGCCGCCGTCCTGCGAGTATATGAGTTGCCCCGCATCGCCATCCTGGCGGGGCGATAAGAGCTCTTCGGGACCTATAAACCTGCGGACAAGCCATACCCGCAAGAGCTCCTATCGCTCCACCTCAGGCGCGCGGTCACAGCACGCAGCACGCAAATCGGCTACTTCTCTACCAGATTCCCAGCACGTGCTGCATTCCCAAACTCATGCACGCAATGCCAATCCAGCAGCAAAAGCCCAATGCGATGGGCTTGCCGCCCTTTTTGACCAGCTCGACGATATCGGTATTAAAGCCAATAGCCGCCATGGCCATCACGATAAAGAACTTCGACAGTTCCTTGATGGGCGCCGTAATGGATGCAGGAAGCTGAAGCACCGTGGTGATTACGCTCGCCAGCACAAAGAACAGCACGAACATGGGAAACGCGCGTTTAAGCGAGAACGTGCTTTTGGCGTCGCCGCCGGCCTTGCGCGCCAGATGCATCTGCCAGCACGCAAGAACCAACGTAATGGGAATAATGGCCAGCGTCCTGGTAAGCTTGACCACCGTGGCGCTTTCGAGCACATTGGCGCCGGGATGCATGCTGTCCCAGGCGCTCGCCGCAGCCGTTACCGACGAGGTGTCGTTGATGGCGGTGCCGGCAAACAGGCCAAAGCCTTCGTTGGTCAGCCCGAGCATGCCGCCGAGCGTCGGAAACACGAGCGCCGCGACAACGTTAAACAGGAAGATGACCGAAATAGCCTGGGCAATCTCACGATCGTCGGCATCGATGACAGGCGCCGTCGCGGCGATGGCAGAACCGCCGCAAATCGACGAACCCACACCCACAAGCGTCGCGATCTTGCCCGGCACGTTCATAACGCGGCAGAGCACGAAGGCGATGACAAGCGAGGTCGAGATTGTCGCCACGATAATCGGCAGCGACTGAGCGCCTTTGGACAGAATCTGCGAGAGGTTCATTCCAAAGCCAAGCAGGATTACCGCGTACTGCAAGACTTTTTTAGACGTATAGGTGACGCCGGCGGCGAGCTGTTCGCGACGATTCTTGGGAAAGACGAGCGCCAGGACCATGCCAAAGAGGATGGCAAACACCGGCCCGCCGACCACCTCAACCTGTTTGCCGAGCAACGTCGCGGGGATGGCGACGATCAGGCAGAACAAGACGCCCTTCCAGCGCTCGCGTACGATATTCGCCAGTTGCATATGGGATTCCTTCTTTCTATTTCACGTTTGCGACGGCTTATGATACGGCAACATTGAGCACAGCCTTGCGCAAACACAGACCAAGATGCCGCAATAGTTCTTGGGCAACAGCCGAATTACCCACCACGGAGAGCTGATTCGCGGCATAATTAACAGCTGATATATGAGTGTGATAGAACGGTTGCGAGGCACTATGGAAGAATCGATGCACGTCGGCGAGCAGGAAATGAGCCTACAGGATCAGTCCTACCACACCATTCGACGCAAAATCGTCTACCTGGACTACAAGCCGGGCGAAAAGCTGGGCGTCAAGCAGCTTTGCGACGACCTGGATATGGGGCGCACCCCTGTGCGCGAGGCGCTGGTGCGTCTGGCGCAAGAGGGCCTGGTGCGCACCGTGCCCCAAAGCGGCACCTATGTCTCGCCCATCAACCTCACTCTTGCCGAGAGCGCCTGCTACATTCGCGAGCACCTGGAAAAGCAGGTAATTGTGGAGTGCTGTGCCCGTGCCACCTCGGCAGGCATCGAGCAGCTCGACCGAGCCATCGCGCTGCAGGAAAAGACCATGGCCGAGGAGGATCGCATCGGCTTCTTTTTAAGCGACAACCTCATGCACCGCATGATCTTTAGCATCGCGTGCCGCAGCACCGTGTGGTCGTGGCTCGAAGAGACCAATGCCGACCTGGAGCGCTTCCGCTGGCTGCGCGCCGCCACGCAGACGCTCGACAATCAGGAGATTGTTAACGAGCACAAGCAAATCCGCCGCGCCATTGCCGGCCGCGACCCCATCGAGGCGAGCTTTTTGGTCAGCAAGCACCTGCATATGATGTTCCGCAACCAGACCGAGGTCCTGGACCAATATCCCAAGTACTTCGAGACCAGCAAGCTCCGCTAACCTGCCAAAACCACCACAAAGGGAACAGGCACCTTTGTGGTGGTTTCTCCACACAAAAAGGCCCGGCTCCGTCTGATGACGCGGAGTCGGGCCTTAATCGTAAGGATGACGGAACTCGATTATTCGACAGTAACGCTTTTCGCGAGGTTTCGGGGCTGATCGACGTCGCAGCCGCGCAGGATGGCAACCTCGCGGGCGAGCAGCTGCAGCGGGACGCTCGCCGTGATGGGGCTGAACACGTCGCGGACGGCCGGCACGCGGATGATACAGTCGGCGATCTTGTTGATCTCCTCGTCGCCCTCGGTGGCAACGACGATGACCTTGGCACCGCGCGCCTTGCACTCCATAAGGTTCGACACGGTTTTGTCGTAGGTAGCGCTCTTGGTGGCCACGGCGATGACGGGGAAGCCCGGATCGATCAGCGCGATGGGGCCGTGCTTCATCTCGCCGGCAGCATACGCCTCGGCGTGCAGGTAGCTGACCTCTTTGAGCTTGAGTGCGCCCTCGTAGGAGATGGCAGCGCCCATACCGCGGCCCACGAACAGCGCCGACTGCGCGTCCTTGCACAGCAGGGCGGCCTCGTGTACGGCCTCGGCCTGCGTGTCCAAAATCCACTGGATCTGCTCGGCCGTATCGGAAAGCTCGCGGAACATCATGCGCGTCTGCTTGGTGGTCAAACGGTACTTGACCTGCGCCAGCAGCAGAGCCAGCAGCGTCAGGCTCACAACCTGGCCGATGAAGCTCTTGGTCGAGGCGACCGCGATCTCCTTGTTGGCCTTGGTATAGATGACGCCGTCGCTCTCGCGCGCCACGGGGCTGCCCACCACGTTGGTGATGCCAAAGACCTTGGCGCCCTTGATGCGCGCGTCTCGAATGGCGGCGAGGGTATCGGCCGTCTCGCCCGACTGGGACACGGCAACGACGAGCGTCGTCGGCGTGATGATGGGGTTGCGATAGCGGAACTCGCTGGCAGCCTCAACCTCGGTGGGAATGCGAGCCCAGCCCTCAATAAGGTTCTTTGCGATAAGTCCGGCGTGATAGCTGGTGCCGCAGGCGATCACGTAGACACGGTCGATGTCGTTGAGCTCCTCGAGGGACAGGCCCAGCTCATCGATGTCGAGCTCGCCGGCAGGCGTCATACGGCCAACCAGTGTGTCGCGCACGACGCGCGGCTGCTCGTGGATCTCCTTGAGCATAAAGTCGGGATAGCCACCCTTTTCGGCCATGTCCAGATCCCAATCGATATGGGTGACCTTGGGCTCGATGACATTGCCGGCCTCGTCGGTATACTCGACGCCCGCGGGCGTGAGCTTGGCAAACTGACCGTCCTCGAGCACCACGACATCGCGGGTGGCGTCGATGAGCGCGATGACGTCGGAGGCAACGTAGGAACCGGTCTCGCCCACGCCGACCACGATCGGGGAGTCCTTGCGGGCAACGGCGATCACGCCAGGTTCGTCGGCGCACACGGCGGCCAAGCCATAAGCGCCCACAACGTGGGTGCAAGCCTCGCGCACGGAGGCCATCAGGTCGTGCGTCTCGGCATAGGCCTCTTCGATCAGATGCGCGAAGACCTCCGTATCGGTCTCGCTCTTAAAGTGATGGCCGCGGCCCTCCAGCTCCTCACGCAGTTCGGCGAAGTTCTCGATAATGCCGTTGTGGACGATGGCGATGCGACCGTCGCAGCTGGTGTGGGGATGAGCGTTAACGACGGAAGGCTTGCCGTGAGTGGCCCAACGGGTGTGACCGATACCGCAGGTTGCGTCGCTATCGATATTGGAAAGCTCGCTCTCCAGACCCGCGACCTTACCCACGCGGCGGATAACGTCGAGATGCGCCGCGGCGCCCTCGCCCACCTCGAGCGCGACACCCGAGGAGTCATAGCCACGATACTCCATACGCTTGAGGCCCGTGACCAGGATGTTCTTTGCAATATCAGAGCCGGTGTAGCCGACGATTCCGCACATAAGATAAATCCCTTCGTTCGCGTGACTGCAAGACGTCCACGCACAAGGGGCGCTGAGACGTATAACGTTCGAGTATTGTACTCACGCAAACGCAAGCTGATATACCAGAAGTGGTATCTCTGTCTC
>CABSMB010000031.1 GCA_902478705.1 uncultured Collinsella sp.
TTGGCTTTGTTGATTCAGGTTGTAGCTGATAACAAAAGCGACCAGTTCGCTTGATACGGGGCCGACTACATAGAAAAAGATTGCGTCAATGAAGCCTATAGTGTGGTAAGTGTTGTAAGTTGTTTCGCCGGAAAAAACAGCGTATAAAGCATATCCAAATCTTGGCTGATTCACGTATGAGTACGAAAAGACGAAGAGCGCTAAAAGTGCTACAACCAGAAGTGCATTCAGGACAAAGCGTTTGGTATTCATCAGTCGCTCCTTCCGGATGATTCTTATATGGTATTTTACCAAAACCATTAATTTTCAAAGGATTGCTTAGTCCTAAATAACGTGCACTTTCGCTGGAGGGTCGCTGTTTGGCGGCCCTCTTTTTTGCACTGGGGCGGTGGGATGGTAATATCGTAACGTTTGAACTGTTTCGATGTGAAACCGAGGAGATTCCCTCTATGAGTGCTGACTACCCGTCAATGACTACGGCCGAGATTCGCTCCAAGTTCCTCAACTTCTTTGAGGAGCGCGGTCTTAAGCTCTATCCTTCTTCGTCCCTCGTTCCCGACGATCCTTCGTTGTTGCTTGCCAACGCCGGCATGAACCAGTTTAAGGAGTACTACCAGGGCAAGAAGACCATGAAGGAGATCGGCGCGATCTCCTGCCAGAAGTGCGTCCGCACCAACGACATCGACTGCATCGGCGAGGACGGCCGTCACCTGTCCTTCTTTGAGATGCTCGGCGACTTCTCCTTTGGCGGCGTCTCTAAGCAGCAGGCCTGCGCTTGGGCCTTTGAGCTCATCACCAAGGAGTTCAAGCTGCCGCTTGACCGCCTGTACTTCACCGTCTTTACCGAGGACGACGAGACCCACGACGTGTGGCGCTCTCTGGGCGTTGCCGAGGATCACATCTCACGTCTGGGCGAGGATGACAACTTCTGGGCCGCTGGCCCCACCGGCCCCTGCGGTCCGTGCTCCGAGATCTACTTTGACATGGGCGAGGAGGTCGGTTGCGGCAGCCCCGACTGCAAGCCCGGCTGCGACTGCGACCGCTTCCTTGAGTTCTGGAACCTCGTGTTTACCCAGTACGACCGCCAGGAGGACGGCTCCATGCCGGAGCTGCCGCACCGCAACCTCGATACGGGCATGGGTCTGGAGCGCATGGCCGCTATCATGCAGCACAAGACCGCTAACTACGACGGCGATCTGATGCAGCACCTCATCAAGCTCGGTGAGGAGATTAGCGGCAAGACCTATGACGCCGACGATTACTCCGGCGCCAGCCGCTCCCTGCGCATCATCGCCGACCACTCCCGTGCCGTCGACTTTATGATCTCGGACGGCATCCTTCCCGGTAACGAGGGTCGCGAGTACGTCCTTCGCCGCCTGCTCCGCCGCGCCGTGTTCCACGGTCGCCTGCTGGGCATCGAGGGTGCCTTCCTGACCAAGTTTATCGACGAGGTCAACGCTCAGATGGGCGAGGCCTATCCCGAGCTGCTCAAGAACGTCGCACTCGTCAAGGGCATCGTCGCCTCCGAGGAGGAGCGTTTCTCCACGACGCTCGACAACGGCCGCGTTTACCTGGACGAGGCCCTGGCCGTGCTCGCCGACGGCGCTGTCCTTCCGGGCGACGTTGCCTTTAAGCTGCACGACACCTTTGGTTTCCCCATCGATTTGACCGTCGAGATCGCCGGCACCGCTGGCCACGACGTCGACATGGATGGCTTCACCGCCTGCATGGAGGACCAGAAGGCCCGCGCCCGCGCCAACGCCAAGGGCGACGCCTGGGGTAGCTTCAACGACGTGTGGGTCGAGCTTTCGGACAAGGTTGCCGCGACCGAGTTCGACGGATATGACAACGACGTCATCGAGGGCGCCAAGGTTATCGCCATCGTTCGCAACGGCGAGTCCGTCGAGTCCGCTGCCGCTGGCGAGGACGTTGAGGTCGTGCTCGACCGCACCCCGTTCTACGCCGAGATGGGCGGCCAGCAGGGCGACGCCGGCAAGCTTTCCGCCGAGGGCGTTGCGCTGACTGTTGCCGACACCAAAAACCACAACGGCCTTTATGCCCATGTCGTGCACGTTGCCGAGGGCACGCTGACCGTCGGTGCCACCGTGACCGCCGCGCTCGACGCCGAGCGCCGTGGTTTCCTGCGCCGCAACCACACCGCCACCCACCTGCTCGACGCCGCCCTTAAGCAGGTCCTGGGCGAGCATGTCTCCCAGGCCGGCTCGCTGGTGACGCCCGAGCACCTGCGCTTTGACTTCACCCACTTCGAGGCTCTGTCCTCCGAGCAGCTCAAGGCCGTCGAGGACCTGGTCAACCAGCAGATCTTCGCTTCCAAGCCGGTCGTGACCCGCGTCATGGGTATCGACGAGGCCAAGGCTGCCGGCGCTGTCGCCCTCTTTGGCGAGAAGTACGGCGACGTCGTCCGCGTCGTCTCCGTAGGCGCCGAGGACCAGCCGTTCTCCCGCGAGCTCTGCGGTGGCACGCATGCCGCCAACACCGCCGAGATCGGTCTGTTCAAGATCATCTCCGAGTCCTCCACGGGCTCGAATGTCCGCCGTATCGAGGCCGTGACCTCCAAGGGCGCTCTCGACTACATGGCTGACCGCCTGGCACTCGTTGACGCCGCCGCCGCTGCGCTCAAGTGCCGTGTCGACGAGGTTCCCGCCCGCGTGGAGAACCTGCAGGCCGAGCTGCGCGAGACTTCCGGCAAGCTCAAGAAGGCGCTCACCGGTGGCTCCTCCGATGCGATCTCCAGCGCCATCGACGGCGCTGTCGAGCTGAACGGCTACAAGCTCGTCGTCGCTGAGCTCCAGGGCCTTGAGGCTGCCGACCTGCGCAACGTTTGGGATACCGTGCACCAGAAGGTCGCCGGCCCCGTCGCCTGCGTTGTTGCCAGCGTGACCGAGAAGGGCACCCCGGCCCTGCTCGCTGCCGGCTCCTATGACGCCGTGAAGGCCGGTTTCCACGCCGGCAACGTGATCAAGCAGATCGCGGGCCTGGTCGACGGTCGCGGTGGCGGTCGTCCCAACATGGCCCAGGCCGGTGGCAAGAACGCCGCCGGTATCGCCGATGCCCTCGCGGCCGCTAAGACCGCGCTCGGCGCCTAAGAACCTAAGTAGTCGCTGTGGTCGCGCTCGCACTGGACATAGGGGAGACCAGGATTGGCATTGCCGTCTCGAGCCGTGATGGCAAGATGGCGATGCCTGTCAAGGTGCTTCCGGCTGCCGAGGTCACTGGTATGGCAAAGACGTTTCGCTACCTGGTTGAGGACTATGAGCCCGATATCCTGGTAAGCGGACGTCCCTTGACCATGGCCGGTGAGCCCGGCCCCCAGGCCGAGCGCGTCGCCGCCGTGGCCCAAAAGATTGCCGACGAGCTCGAACTTCCGCTGGAGTTTGAGGACGAGCGTCTGTCCTCGCAGGAGGCCAAGCGAATCCTGCGAGAGCAGGGGCTCAACGAAAAGCAGATGAGGGGCAAGATTGACATGATCGCCGCCAGCCTGTTCTTGCAGACATGGCTCGATCGTAAAAACGAGGAGGTTCAGCATGCCTAGCGCTTCCGATCCGCGCCAGCAGAATCGTTCACGGAAGCCCGTGCCGCGCCCTGCTCAGCCTGGCCAGCGCCCGGCGCAGCCGACGCAGCGTTCGGCTCAGCCTGCTCAGCGTGCTGCTCAACAGCCCGCCGTTCGTCCCGCGCAGCCTGCTGGCGGCGCTCGTTTTAAGCAGCAGGCTCCTGCCCAGCGCACGCAGGGGCAGGCCCCGCAATCACGCTCCCACGCACATCATGCTCATGGCTCGCACGGCGTTGCTCCGGCCACGCGCTCGAGCTATAACACGCCCGCCCGCCGTGGTGCCCAAAAGAAAAGCTCCCCGGTGCCTATGATTATCGGTGGCGTCGTCGCCGTGCTTGCGCTTGTCGCGATCGTTTTCTTTGTCGTGCCAGCCGTCAAGGGCTTCTTTGCCGGTGAGGATGCGAAAGTCGTTGCAGGCCAGCAAGTTACTATCACGATTCCCGATGGTGCCTCGGGTGACACTATCGCTTCGATTCTCTCCGAGAATCATATCGTCGAAAATCCCAAGGATTATTACGCGGCGGTCAAAAAGCTCAACGCCGATATGTCGCTCAAGCCGGGTAAGTATTCGTTCACCACGCTCATGGACGCGACCAAGGTCGTTCAGCAGCTCATGGAAGGCCCCAATGCGGGCTCCGATGCGCTGACGATTCCTGAGGGCCTGACGGTCGATCAGGTCGCCGACCGCGTGGCCAAGGCGTACGACAGCATTTCTAAGGAAGACTTCCTCAATCAGGCAAAGGCCTCCAACTATGTGAAGGACTATAGCTTCCTTGAGGGCGCCGCGAACGATTCACTCGAGGGCTTCCTATTCCCTAAGACCTATTCGTTGGGTAAGGACCCGTCTGCCGATGATGTGATTCGCGCCATGCTTGACCAGTTCAACGCCGAGTACAAATCGCTCGATTTCGCCAGCTGCGAGGCAAAAATCAAGGAGCGCTACGGCGTGGAGATGTCCGATTACGACATCGTTAACCTTGCCTCGATCGTCGAGCGCGAGGGTCTCAACGCCGACCAGCGCGCACATGTGGCCTCGGTCTTCTACAACCGTCTGGCAGGCAAGCTCGATGGCCTGCGCTACCTCAATAGCGACGCGACCATGATGTACGTCACCGGTGGCGAGGTTACCGCCGACGACCTGCAGAGTGATAGCCCGTATAACACCTATAAGCACGAGGGCCTGCCGCCCACGCCCATCTGCTCTCCGTCGCTCGAGGCGCTCAAGGCTACCCTTGAGCCGACCGACTCCGATGACCTGTATTTCTACATTACACAGGACGAGGAGTATTTCTCGAAGACCTACGAAGAGCACCAACAGTCTTGGAATTGATCATGAGGATTTTTAGCCCCAAACGATATGTTGCCTCGGTCGATCGCATCGACCTCGATACCCTGTGGGCCGACGGCAAGCGTGCCATTCTACTCGACCGTGACAATACCCTGGTGCCGCGCGATACCGAGCAGGTTCCCGCTGCGGTCTCCGCTTGGCTCGAAGCCGCCCGTGCCAAGGGCTTTAAGCTGTGTATGGTGTCCAACAACTGGCATCGCGACCAGGTCTTGGCATCGGCGCGCGAGCTGGGGCTCGAGGCCATCAGCCACGCTATGAAGCCCGCCCCGTTTGCCCTGAAGGCGGGTCTTAAGCGTCTGGGCGCCACGGCCGACGAGGCCGTGCTGATCGGCGATCAGCTGTACACGGACGTGTGGAGCGGTAACTTTGCCGGCGTTGACACTATTCTGGTCAAGCCGCAGGCAACCCAGGACCTGTGGTACACGCAGATCTTCCGTATCTTTGAGCGCCGGGCCCTGCGCGACCTTCCCTGCGAGGAATAGGTTTCGCCATGTCTCAGCACATCAAACACGGCTGCGACCATATCTTCTTTATCGGCTTTTTGGGCGCGGGCAAGTCGACGCTTGCGCGCAACGTGGGCACTATGTTCAAGCGTCGATTCATCGATACCGATCGTTTGGTTGTGCGTCGATGCGGTAAGTCGGTGACCGAGATATTTGAGACCGAGGGCGAGCACCGTTTTCGCGAGCTCGAGACCTCGGCACTCCGTTCGCTTCAAAGCGAGCGCAGCCTGCTGGTATCGTGCGGGGGTGGCATTGTCGAGACGCCGGTGAATATTGAACTGATGCACGAGATGGGTACATGCGTGTACCTCGAGGGCGACTTTGAGGACTCGTTGCGCCAGATTCGCCGCTCCGATACCCGACCCGATTTCCGCTCGCCCGAGCACGCCGCGCGCCTGTTTGAGCATCGCCGTCCGCTGTATCGCCAGGCCGCCGATATTACCCTTGATATTCGCAACAAGTCCTTCGAGGACGTTTCCTACCTTTGTGCCGAGATGCTTTTGGAGCGTGGACTGCTATGATTCGCCGTCAACTCATCAATTTCCAAAACCGCAGTGTCGATGTTCGCGTCGGATTGGGCGCGTTCGATGAGCTGCCGCGCACGTTTGCCTCGGCTGTGGGCAAGCCTAAGCGCGCAATGGTGGTTTGGAACGACGTCGCATCCGAGCGTTTTGGCGAGGTCGTCGAGCATGCGCTGATCGACGCCGGTTTTGCCGTGTCGCTGCTCGTCCTCGAGGTTTCGCCTGCCGGCGCTACGCTGGCCGATGCCGATACCGTCTTTGGCGCCCTGTCGGCTAACGGTATTACCTGCGACGATCTCGTTGTCGCTGTCGGCGACACGGCGACCTGCTCGGTCGTTTGCTGGTGTGCCAACCAGTGGTGCGGTCGCACCGAGTGCGCCTTGCTTCCGACGACGTTCGACGCCATGCTCACGGTCGCGACGACCATGAAGCCGCTCGTCGCCTCGTCGGCGAATGCGCTTCCCGCTATCGCGTTCCGTCCCGAGCCGGGCTTGGTCGTGTGTGACCTCGACCTTGTTCGCGAGGCGGACCCCGAGGACCTCAAGCTCGGCTATGCGGTACTTGTTGGCACCATGCTTTCGAGCAGCAAGTCCCGCTGGAATCAGTTTACCGAGACCGTCCCCGAGATTCTCGCGGGCGAGGAGGTCGCGCTTGTCAATGCCATTCAGTGGTCTCAGACTGCCCGCAAGGACGTACTGATGGCCACGAACCCGAGCGCCCGCCATGCGCTCGATTTTGGCAAGACGGGGGAGCGTACCCTGCGCGCCTGCTTGGGCGATGCCGCTTCTCAGGTCCCTGCCTACCAGCTGTTGTCCGAGGGCATGCGCTTTGAGGCGCGCCTAGCACATGATGCCTGCGACTTTGATATCGATTACGTCTTTGAGGTCGATGACTGCCTGGAGGACTTTGGTATCGAGGAGCTTGCCTTCGATCTGGAGCCTGCCTCATATATCGAGGAGTTCCGCAGGCAGCAGTTTGTCCGCTCGAACCGCAGCATGTTGCCGCTGCCCGCGGCACTTGGCGCCATTCGCCTAACAAGCGTTGAGGACGAGGTTCTTGAGCGCCATGCTCACGCCTACTTGGCTTCTCGCAAAGAACTTCTCTAAGTTTTATTGACATCCATCGTCTTTCGTATCATGTTGAGGGGCGGGTTTCCAATCGGTTGCGGATCGCATGCGATTCCGTCGTTCGGTTGAGGCCCGTTCCGTCTTTATGGAGACAATAAGAAAGGAATCTGCATGTCTGAGTTTGCTGCCGGTCCTGCCGGTCGTATCGAGCGTGTCCGTACCTTGATGGCTGAGCGCGGCTACGACGCTATCGTGGTGCGCGACGAGGCCAATCTTCGTTGGCTTACGGGCGTGAAGGGCGTCTTCGATTACACCTTCGAGTTCCCGCACGCGGCGTTTATTACGGCTGACCAGTGCCTGTTCCATACCGACTCGCGCTACTTCAACAGCTTTGAGGAGAACACGCCCGCCGGCAGCCCCTGGGTCTACGACATGGACGAGGGCACCATCCCCGGTTGGGTCGCCGGTAAGATCGCGGCCAACAAGTGCCGCGTCTGCGCTGTCGAGGACGACATGCAGATCAACTTCTACCAGGGTATTCAGCGTGGTCTGGAGGATCGTTCCGTCGCCTGCATGCTGCCGCTGATGCATGACGACATTCGCAAGATGCGCGCCATCAAGGACGCCGAGGAGATCGAGCTCATGCGCCATGCGCAGTCGATCACCGATGCTGCTTTCCAGCATATGCTCGGCTTTATTAAGCCCGGTATGACCGAGAAGCAGGTTCGCAACGAGCTCGAGAACTTTATGTTCGCCAACGGCGCCGACAGCCTGGCCTTCGGCTCCATCGTGGCGAGCGGCCCCAATACCGCCAACCCGCATGCCGTCCCGAGTGATCGCGTGATCGAGAAGGGCGACTTCGTCCTTATGGATTACGGCGCGGGCTACTGTGATTATCGTTCCGACATGACGCGCACCGTCGTGATGGGCGAGCCTACCCAGGAGCAGCTTGACCTGTACGCGCTCGTGCGCCGTACACACGAGGAATGCGTCGCCGCCATCCATCCGGGCGTGGAGGGCAACGACATTTTCAAGCTTTCCAAGAAGATTATCGGCGATGCCGGCTATGGCGATTACTACAACCATGGCCTGGGCCACGGCGTGGGCATCGACATCCACGAGCTGCCCAACTTTAACCGCAGCAAGAATATCATCGAGGTTGGCTCGGTTGTCACCATGGAGCCCGGCGTGTATCTGCCCGGTGTGGGCGGCGTGCGCCTGGAGGACTACGGCGTCGTCACCGAGAACGGCTACGAGCCCTTCACCAAGACCCCGCATGACCTGCACGTCATCGACTGCTAGCCCATTTCGATAGATTTTTGGGGCGGGGCGTCCGGAGCAATTCGGGCGCCCCGCGTTCTCTTTTTATGCGCTCGCTGCAGGCGCCGTCTGCAAGTGTATAATTTCGGTCGTATGTAATTTGGACGCTTGTGCGTTCTGCCCATAACAAGAAAGGTCACTATGCCTACCATTTCTACCGCCGACTTCAAGAACGGCCTCGGTCTCCGCATTAAGGACAAGGTCTACACCATCGTCGAGTTCCAGCATGTCAAGCCGGGCAAGGGCGGCGCGTTTGTGCGCTACAAGACCCGCGACATCAAGAGCGGCCGCGTCGTCGAGAACACCTGCAACGCCGGCACCAAGTTCGAGAGCGTCATGCTCACCACCCGTGAGTTCCAGTACCTCTACAACGATGGCACCGACTACATCTTCATGGACAACGAGTCCTATGAGCAGGTTCCCGTTCCCGAGGACATGGTGGGCGAGATCTCCAAGTGGCTGCG
>CABSMB010000032.1 GCA_902478705.1 uncultured Collinsella sp.
GATGGCGACTACATCCTGGCTATCTGCGGCTCCGACCTTGCTGCTCGTGGCAAGCTCGCCAACTCTGAGATCGTCTCGACCGTTATGTGCAACCTGGGTTTCTCCATCGCCATGAAGGAGCAGGGCTTCGAGATGGTCCAGACCGCCGTGGGCGACCGCTATGTTCTTGAGCGTATGCTCGAGGACGGTGCCGTCATCGGTGGCGAGCAGTCCGGCCACATCATCTTCCTGGAGCACAACACCACCGGTGACGGCTTGGTGACGGCTCTGCAGCTGCTGGCCGTGCTCAAGCGCACCGGCCGCACCCTTACCGACCTTGCCGGCATCATGAAGAAGTACCCGCAGGTGCTCGTCAACGTGCATTCGGACAACAAGGCCGGCCTGGACGATTGCCAGCCCATTTGGGACGCCGTTGCTGCCGCCGAGAAGGAGCTCAACGGTCGCGGCCGCATCTTGGTGCGCCCGAGCGGTACCGAGCCGCTGGTTCGCGTTATGGCCGAGGCGGAGACGCACGAGCTGACCCAGCGCGTTGTTGACGATATCGTCGAGGTTGTCAAGCGCGAACTTCCCTAATGGCCAAATACGGGTGCCAAGTGGTAGACTGTTAAGGTTATTTTGATTGATTGGTATGTCCGAGGGGGAGCATGTTCACTAAAGTCCTAAGGTCTTTTGGTATGCGTGGTCGAGTCCTTACGCTGGATGCTCCCATCTCGGGCGACGTCATTCCGCTCTCCGAGGTAAACGATCAGACGTTTGCCACCGGCCTTTTGGGCCAGGGCGTGGCGATTCAGCCCACCGGCACGCGCGTGATTGCGCCGGCAGACGCCAAGGTCGAGGCCATTTTTCCCACGGGACACGCCGTTGCGCTCAACACGGTCGATGGCTTAGACGTGCTCATCCACGTTGGTTTGGACACTGTTCAGCTTGAGGGCAAGCACTTTACCGTACATGCGCAAGTGGGTGACATCGTCCATAAGGGCGATGTGCTTATTGAGTTCGATCGCGAGGCAATTGCTGCTGAGGGCTACGATGTGACGGTTCCCATCTTGGTGTGCAACTCTGTTGAGTTCTCGAGCATCAAGGGCTCCGTTGGCGAGCATGTCGAGGAGATGGACCAACTCATCGTCGCTCGCGAGCGCTAGTGAGCGCGCTCGGCCTTTAGCCTACAATTCAAACACGTTTACGGAGGGCGCCCTTGAAAGAGGACGCCCTCCGTGGCAAGATGGGATTTGTCCGAAGCTAAACAGCTTTGGGTCACCGTGGACGGGCAGGGGCCTCGACGCGGGTAGACACGAGACACATACATTACGCGACCTCGCCCTGGTGGCCGCACACGTTGGTTGCGGCCGACGCGGGCCGCGGGCAAGTGCTTGTAAGGGAAGCCTTGCCTCTCTTGTACGAGAAAGGACGCGTAATGAAGATCATTAAAGCTAAAGACTACGAGGATATGAGCCGCAAGGCCGCCAATATCATCTCGGCCCAGGTTATCCTCAAGCCCGATTGCGTGATGGGTCTTGCCACCTGCTCCACCCCGATTGGCGCCTACAAGCAGCTCGCCGCTTGGTACGAGAAGGGTGACGTCGACTTTGCCGAGGTCAGCACCTACAACCTCGACGAGTATCGTGGTCTTTCGCACGACGATCCCCAGAGCTACCACTACTTTATGCGTGAGAACTTCTTCGATCACATCAACATCGACCTGAACAACACGCATGTGCCCGATGGCTCCAATCCCGACGCTGCCGCTGCCTGCTCTGAGTACGACAAGATCGTCGCTGCTGCCGGTTACCCCGATCTGCAGCTGCTCGGCATCGGTAACAACGGTCACATTGGCTTCAACGAGCCCGATGACCACTTCTCCAAGGGTACGCACTGCGTCGACCTCACCGAGAGCACCATTCAGGCCAACAGCCGCCTGTTCGACAGCATCGACGACGTGCCCCGTCAGGCCTACACCATGGGTACCCAGACCATCATGTATGCCCGCATGATCCTGGTTGTCGCCAACGGCGAGGCCAAGGCACAGGCCGTGCATGACATGTGCTATGGTCCGGTTACCCCCGAGTGCCCTGCCTCGATCCTGCAACTGCACACCAACTGCGTTGTCGTTGCCGACGAGGCCGCCCTTTCGCTCTGCAAGTAGCGAAAGCCTATCACCTCGACATAGCTTTGCCGAAGGCCTCCGCTTTGCGGGGGCCTTTTTGCTGAGCGTGCGCCGTGTGCTTGACGAAAATCTGGCCGCGAACTGGACGGGTGCGTCTGGTGCAGCATGATTCATTCCATAACAGATACTATGCATAAATGCTATGAAAAGGCCGTAGACGGTAGCTGGCGTTAGGTGAGTTGCGCAACTCCATTGAACAGCGCTCATTTGAGGTACACTGCCAAAGGATGGGACAAGCTGGCAAGCGCATTGACCTGCGCAAAGACTGATTGGTTGGGGGATAAGTTTCAATCGGACCACGCTGAACAAAAACTTGCCATTTGCGTACCAACAAACATCCTAAACCGTAGCATCGCTCTATTCATCTAGCGATACATATGGTCTAGCGTTACGGTGTCCATGTGGTCGAGTTGAGGAGCGGGCATGGTTAACGATTTGGGCAATACGGACGACCTCGAGCTTATGCCGCTGGGCAGTAGTTATACGGTGCGGCGCGATCGCTTGATGAACGAACTTATCGCCAAGGGCCGAAAGGCCGGCATCGTAGTCCTCTACGCGCCTGATGGCTTTGGGAAAACCTCGGTGCTGCTGCAGTATGCCCAAGAGGTTAAAAACGATCCGACGCGAGGTCCCGTGCGGATCATCGAGGCAGACCGCGCCATTGGGCGCGAGGTATTTATGCAGCTCGAGGTCGTTACCGAAGAGCTTAAGGACAAGCCGCACTCCCTGATCGCAATCGATAACGTGCCTAACCTCAGCCAGAGCGAGACCGAGGAGCTGATCGACCGAATCCGAAGCCTGCGTGCTATGGGGGTTGGGGTCTTTATGAGCTGCCGTCCCTCGAATCGCCAGCTGATTCATGGACTGGGCGATTCGATTAAAGTCAACGCGCAGATGCTCAAGGTGCATGCCTACGAGTATTCGGCGTGGGCATCGGCGTTTTCGATCAGCACATCGCTCGACTTCTATCAGCTTACGCAGGGCGTGCCCGAGCTCGTCTCGGCTATGCAGTCGGGACTCTACGGGCAGGGAGACGTTGCCCAGATGCTCGAAAACGAGATCGTCAATATCTACGGTGCGGCACTTGTTGACCTGGCGTCGCTCGAGAACAACGCCCTGTTTAGTGTGGCATGCTTGATGGTCTTAATGGGTGAGGGCAATATTTCGGAGCTCGAGGCTTGCGGTGTTAGGCTTTCGGCGATTGACCAGTCCTATCTTGTCCGCGATTATCCCATTTTTGGCGTTGATCCGGCAGACCGGAGCTTTACCTGCTTGGGTACCGAGGATAACGCACGTCTGCGATTGCGCAAGCTGGTCGCCGAAATTCGCCCCGAACTCGTTGTGCGGGCGGCGCGTATATTGATTAAAGCGGGGCGCTGCGATACCGCGATGGACCTTGCCGACGCGTTTTTGGACCGCAGTGCGGTGTTGGAGCTTGCCGGGCAGTATGGGGTCGATCTGGCCCTGACGGGGCATGGAGGGGATGTCTGCCGCGCGGCACTGGGAAAGACCGAAGCAGATGGCCGGGTATCGGAGCCGACGCCTGACGAGGCACTCGGCATCTATCTGGCGGCGGTGAGCGTCTCCAATACAAAACTCGCGCGGTATATGGCCTCAATTATCGAGCATGCGGGCGAGCAAGCGATTTGCGAGCTCGATCCCGTGTCGTGGAAGGTAGCGCACGCGTTTACGGCCGCCTGTTATGGAGATAGTGGTCTGGGGCTTCCGGCAAGCCATACAGCGCTGGGAAGTGAGGCGTCTTGTGCCGCACTCGACATGCTGTCCGCACATATCGAGATAAAACATGGGCTGACCGAGCGGGCGAAGGGTGGTGAGATCCTCGCAGGGCTCAAAACGGATAAGGTCTACGATTGTGAGCTCGATATCGCGGGGACGTTTGTGCGGGCGGACCGCATGTTGACGGAGCTATTTGATGGGTCGTATGCAGGGACTGACGAGCGTGATGACGAGATGGCCCTGACGCTCGAGGCACTCGAAGCGCGTGACATCCGAGCGCTCGCCATCTGGGTGCGCATGGTATTATCGGCGCGGCGCCTGCTTGCCGGCATGCCGGTGACCGACGAGCAGGCATTCAATGAGCTCGACCGTTTTGCCGTGCGCGTGCGTGACAATCAGGTCCAGTTGTTTGGCTTGATATTGGAAGGCTGGCAGTCGCTGGCCGAGGGGCGTCCGGTCAATGCCAAATTCCGTGCGGTGCAGGTGCTCAGGCTTGCCGAGGAATCGATTGGATACATACGCGACAACGCACTGTTACTAGAGCGCGCGGCATACTTACGCAATACATCGATGGTATCGGTGCGCGAAGAGGCAGAGCTGCTCGATTTGAGTCGGACGCAGGTCGGTGGTGCCGAGGCTTGGATGGTGGCGCTGCATTTGGCCTCCGCGGGCCGCGATAGCGACCTTGCAGCCTGGATGTCCATGAACCGCCCAGGGATTTTGGATCCGTCGTATCGGCTGTTTGCGCGTCTTGCGATGCATTGTCTGGGTGAGCCGGCTGCTAGAATTCGAAAGAAGCTTCCGGTGCGCGAGCTGTCGCGGTATTCGCTGCGTGACGACTTTGAGGGCGAAGGCGAGCGTCTGTTCCAGGTCGGCGATGTCGAGGGTGTCGATGTGATTGGCCATATCGAGATTCGCATGTTTGGGGCGTTTCGTGCCGAGCGCGACGGGTTTCCCATCACGGATAAGATGTGGCGCCGCAAGAAAGCGGCGACGCTTGCCGAGCGGCTTGCGCTGGGCATGGATGCACTGGTCGACCGCGAGACGCTGGCTATGGAGCTGTGGCCCCATGCCGAGTTCAATAGCGCTCGCAACAACCTGTACTCGACGATATCGCGCTTGCGTTCGGCCTTGGGGCCGACACCGGACGGCAAGTCGTGTGTGCTGATCCAAAACGAGTGCATTGGGCTTAACGGCGATTACGTCAAGACCGACATGCGGTTGTTTGATCAGATAAGCCGCGAAGTTTTGGGAAATCGCACGGGTGCGCGCGGACCCCATCTGATTGAGCTGTGCCTTAAGATTGAGCAGCTTTACGCCGGCCCGTTGTATGTTCCCAATGGCTGTAATCCCACCTACTTTTTGCGTATGAGGCGCATTATGGAATCTAAGTATATCGACTGCATGATTCGGGGCGCGAATGCCGCCCTAGAAGAAAACGACCTGCAGTCGGCGGTATGGCTGGTGGAGTCGGGGCTGCGGCAAGAGACGGCGCGCGAGGACATGGTGCGTTGCGCTATGCGCGTCTACGGTGCGGCGGGGCGACGACGCGATATCGTCGAGCTGTACAGTGGGCATATGCATCACCTGAGGGAGCAGGTCAATGGCGTGCCCGAGCCCGAGACGCGGCGTCTGTACGAGCGCTTGGTGGAGGGTAGGCTTAACCGCGTGCTCGTCGAACGATAAAAAATGAGCGTCCGAATTGCTCGGACGCTCGCAATCTTGATGTATATTGGCTCGCCGGATCGTTGGCTCTTAGACGAGCTTAATCTTCTCGATGTCCTTGCGCGAGGACTCGCGATACAGCGAGAACTTGCGGCCGATAACCTGGACGACCTCGGCATGGCAGCGGTCGGCGAGCTCTTCGGCGGCCTCGCGGGCGGAAAGGCTGGAACCATCGAGTACGGAGCACTTAACGAGCTCGTGCTTCTCCAGGTAGGCGACCGTCTGCTCGACGGTGCCCTCGTTGATGTCGGACTTGCCGATGATGATGGCGGGGTTGAGGTGATGGGCCATGCTGCGAAGCTGCTTGACCTGGGCTCCTGTCAGTGCCATGGGTTCTCGCTTTCTATGTTATGGGGCGCCCCACGATGGGGCCTTAATCTACGTGAGCTGTCCCACGATAGCGCAGGAACGGCGCGGTGTGGGGCGTGTTTGCCCAGTTCAAAAAGAATGCGGATGCCGAGCGGGAGAACAGCGCGGGTTACGGGCGGACGTGTGCGGCGGCCGAAAGCGGTCTATGGACGTCCCGAAGAGACCGGCTCCCATGCAATAAACGCCCAACGGACCTTGCGGACGTGGTCGAGCATGTAGCGTCCCTGCGGCACCCCTTTGGACCCCGGCTCGCCAGCACGGGGATTCTCAATCATATGTTGAGCGACGTAGTCGCGCAGACGGTCGATCTTATCCTCGTTACCGTGCTCGAGCATGCGGGAGAAGTCCGCCACTCCCGCCTCAAGGCTATCGAAGGTATCGCGACGAGGCGATTCAAAGTACGTAACCTGCGGCAGGGCACCCATCTGAATGAGGATATTAAAGGCATACACAAAGCCATTACTGCAGGTAACCGAGGCACCGATGGCGTTCATCAGGTGCAGGTCATAGCGCGGGCTGGAGTTGGCGACCATCGTGACAGCACAACGTCGACGGGCCGTTCGATCAAGCTTGGCAAGCGCGCCTTTTAGGTTGGTCGTGGTGACAGAGCGACTGGCAAAGGCAACATCTACCGCTTTCGCGACCGGTCCAACCAAATCCCAGTCATCATCCCAAGCAAGCTCAAGCGGTGTAATGCGATCCTCGAGCCCATAGTACTCAATGCCGGCATCAAGCGTGCCCAACATGGCAGGGGAAAAGTCAGTAGCAATCACAGGATGCCCGTCTTGCGCAAGCGGAATAGCAATCGACCCAGCCCCACACCCCATATCCAGCACGGATTCACCAGGCTTTAACGCCAGCAGCTTCATAAAGTCCCGGGCATACGGAGCAGTCTCAAGCGGCCGAAAATGCCGAGCCCGCTTATCCCACTCAAAAGAATCATCAGCCCGCCGTCGACCAGCTTGCAGGCGCATCCATTCGCCATTCCAATCAGCGGAAAGAAGCTCAGAGCGAGCATCCCCATCAACCACGGGCAAACCTCCTAGCAACAAAAAAGCGACTCCTCCCAAAAGAAGAGCCGCAACCAGCATATATCAGAAAGAACCGATCCAACGCCAAACCGCCATACCAGCAAAGTAGGGCAGAAGCGAAGCGACTGCCAAAGGGATAGAACCCAACCAAGGTCCCGTTGTGCGGGAGCCCCGGGGAGGGCAAATATATAAGGTCGATCGCGAGTTCCGCACGAGCCGGAGAGCACTTAATGTGCTCTCCGTGCGAGTCAGGACTGTCCGAGCAGGCGACCTTATATATTTGCCCTCCCCGGGGCTCCTCGCCAGTCTCCCTCAGCTAGTTCTTGAGCGAGTTCAGCGGTGCCGGGAAGCGTCCACCACGGTGGGCAAGCACGGTGCCGGCGTTGGGGTTCACCGGCATGATGGGCGCACGGCCAAACAGGCCGCCGTACTCGACGCAGTCGCCCACGCCCTTGCCAATGGCGGGAATCACGCGGACGGCCGTGGTCTTGTTGTTGATGACGCCGATAGCCATCTCGTCGGCGATGATGCCGGCGATGGTCTCGACCGGGGTGTCGCCGGGGATGGCGATCATGTCCAGGCCGACGGAGCATACGCAGGTCATAGCCTCGAGCTTCTCGAGCGAAAGCGCGCCGGCCTCGACGGCGGCGATCATGCCGGCATCCTCGGACACGGGGATAAAGGCGCCGGAGAGACCGCCCACGCTGGAGCTGGCCATGACGCCGCCCTTCTTGACGGCATCGTTGAGCATGGCGAGTGCGCAGGTCGTGCCCGGGCCACCGCAGGTGCCAACACCGATGATCTCGAGGATGCGGGCAACGGAGTCGCCGATGGCGGGCGTGGGGGCCAGCGACAGGTCGACGATGCCCTTCTCGACACCCAGGCGATGGGCGGCCTCGCGGCTCATGAGCTCGCCGGCGCGGGTGATCTTAAAGGCGGTCTGTTTAATCTTCTCGGCGACTTCCATCATCGATGCGGAATCGGGTAGCGTCTCCAAGGCTGCGGCCATAACGCCGGGGCCCGAAACGCCTACGTTGATGACGGCGTCGGCCTCGCCACCGCCGTGGACAGCGCCCGCCATAAACGGGGAGTCCTCGACCATGTTGGCAAAGCAGACAAACTTGGAAGCGCCGACGGAGTCCTGGTCGGCCGTGAGTTTAGCGGCATCGATGATGGTCTGGGCGGCCATAAGCACGGCGTCCATGTTGATGCCGGCGCGCAGGCTGGCGACGTTGACGCTGGAGCAGACGCGGCTGGTGGTAGCGAGCGCCTGGGGGATGGACTGGATGACGCGGCGGTCGGCGTCGCCAATGCCCTTCTGGACGAGCGCGGAGAAGCCGCCCAGGTAATCGATGCCGAGCGTCTCGGCCGCGCGGTCGAGGGCATGCGCGATGGGGGTGAGGTCCTCATCCTTGCAGCACGCGGCGATCTGCGCTACCGGGGTGACGGAAACGCGCTTGTTGACGATGGGGATACCGTACTCGCGCTCGAGGTTCTCGGCGGTCTCGACCAAGTGCTCAGCCGTGTGCGTCACGTGGTCGTAGATCTTCGTGCACATGCGGTCGAGGTTCTCGTCGCCGCAACCCATGAGCGAAACACCCATGGTGATGGTTCTGATGTCGAGGTTCTGCTCCTCAACCATGCCGCGGGTTTCCGCGATTTCTGCGGGCGTGATCGCCATCCTTGCGCTCCTATCTGCCAAAACGAGCATAGTCCCATCTATTCTAACG